>JAHBWO010000125.1 GCA_019636945.1 Nitrospira sp.
GGTCTCGACAGAGAAAGTTGAGGAGACTGTACGGTAGGAGCGGCGTACCCGCTCACAAGCGGGTACGCCACCGGACTTATCCTACTTGACGCTCAGCGAAGCGGGAGAGGCTTTTGCCTTCCCAGCCTGCTTTGCCGTCTTGGTTGGAGGCACCTGCGGCGTCAACGGCTTAATCCGTTGATCATCCGTCGGAAGCACCCGGAAGAGACCCCACTGCCCAGCGTTGGCGTAGGCCGGACGCTGATTCTTCCAGATGTAGTCACCGACGATCCGGTTAGGACCACCCGCGCCACCGGTTAAGTGGGCATTGATGATCTCCGACCCGCCAAACTCCATGGTGCTGACCTGATCGGCACCCTGCATGTACGGCTCGTGCGGCCACTCATGGCCGTCGATCGTGAACAGCTGCACCTGCTCGCTGAAGGCGCCCAGGACGTGAACCGCCACTGGATCACCGACATGGGCCTGGAGCAACGGCGTCGATGGCGTCTCCCCGGCCTTCACGCAAGCAAAGACCTCAGGGATGTCGCAACCCTTTTCCATCCGCCATGCAGTCGGTTCAGAACGGTAGTTCACCGCCGTAATACCGGCCACCTGCTGAATGTACGGCATGAAGCTGACCCCGACGATGTTATCCTCGTCCTGGAACATCAAGGAGAAGTCTCGGTAATTCTTCCGATTCTCGTTCCCTGAAATGGTCCGGTCAACGAGCACATCGGCACGCCAACTGCTCTTCATCGTCACATCTTCACCGGTCACAGGATCACGATACCGTGACCCCTTCGGGCCGACAATGATGGAGCCGAACAACCCGTTGCGCGGGTTTTCCACCACATTACCCCAATCCTGAATGAGTGCGGCCAACTCCCCGTACTCCGGATGGGCATAATAGGTGTAGGTCTTGCTCTGACCCGGTGCAACCGTTTGGTCGCCGGGATTGTTTCCGACGTTGGCACCGAACGAGTCCTTCGGGTCAAACGCCATCATATCGACGTGGAACCCGGCCCGATCCTTGGCCATTTCGTTCTTCAGATTAACCTTCACGCAATCCCCGACGTTGACGTGCAGCGTCAGAGGGCTCGGCTTCAACTCGCCGGCCTTGACCCGACCACGATCCCCATCGAGGACGTACATCTTACCCTGCTCATTGCCGAAGACCATCTTCCGTTCGAGGTCGACTTCCATGACACCCGGTGCTCCATCATGGTACCGGATCTGTTGATCGACCGCCGACACGTTGAACGTCTTCACCGGCGCATCAGCCGGGCACACAGACGGGGCAGACTTCTGAATCTGCTCACGCCCAGGCAACGGCTTCAAATCGCCTTGCAGTTCATCAAATACGCGGAAAATACCCCAGCTCCCTTCCGCAAAGTGCGAGGCGCGACCACTGTAATAGAGGTAATCGCCCGCCTGCTTCTGCGGTCCACCGGCCGCTGGGATTGCCGGATCGTACCGTTCACCGATCACAAGGTGGACGGTGCTACGGGGCATGGCGTCCTTGGCATACCGTTCCATCGGGAACCAATGCCCGGTGACATGCCACGTATGAACTTCATTGGCCGAGCCGACCAGGGCCCGGACAAGAATCGGGTCTCCGAGATACGCCCGTAGTAACGGAGTACCTGGATCGCCATGGATTCCGGAAACGAACAGCTTCGACGGATCCGGATTGTTGGCGAGACGCACGCTCAACGGCTCAACACGCATACCGTAGCCGCTGCCGGTCGTGGCTTCACCACCGTTCAAAAACCACATCGGAGACTTGTTGATCTTCTCCGGGAATTGGTGTGACGGTGGCCCGTCCACCGTGACCGCTCCGACTTTCGCCTGCGGATTATCGGTCGTAATCAGCTCCGCCGTTCTGGCGTTGCTGTCCATGATGTGCATCATGACTTCGCGGAAACTTCCACGAATATGAGCCGAGACCGGCTCCAACGTATGGATATCCGCGACAGGACCACTCCGGATCTCTTTGCCGCTGACCGGATCATGATAGGTCGACCGTGGAGGCTCCGTGATGAACGCTGAGAAGAGCCCGTGACCCCACGTGTCCGTGCCGAACACGTGATCATGCCAATACACCGTTCCGAGATCCACATCCACATACCAGCGCTCACGAATGAATTCCACGCTGGCGATATCGTTCTTCTTATGCGCATGCTTCAAGGGCGCATCAAACGTGATGGTCTTCCCGTTGATGGCCTTGATCCGAGCCACTTCGAAGTACTTCGGATCGTCCATGCCGACTCCAAGTTCCGTATTGACATGGAACTTCGAGGTATCGGCAACGGTAATACTCCGTGAACCGGCCTTGGTATCTGCCGTCAGAACCGTGTTACCCGGCAACGGCATACCCTTCTCCGGCTGTGGGTCCTTCAGCATCGTGAAGGCCCTGAGAGACATGTCATACGAGAAACCGATGGTCGGACCATCGGACGCGCTCGTATCGAACTGGAAGAAGTGCGGGTGAAGGTTGATCTTATTCGACCACCCGGTCCGCGCATCGTCCGGAATTTCATTTTTGAAGATAACGTCCACACAATCGTAGACGTTACCGCGAATGACCAACGGTACTTGCTTCTTTGGGTTGCTGCGAACTTCTGCTTCCTCTTCGTGCAACACATAGAGCATGGCGATCGGATCGACGAGTGCCGCCGTCTTTGCCGTCGCCGGCTTCAGAGTCACCGGCAAGGTGATCGAGTGGATCGTAAAGAACTTCCGAGGAGCATTCTCCGGGCACAAACTCCACGGACCTTGCGCACCGGGCTTCGGTGGCTCAGTGTCCCTAGTCCCGTCCTCACGAACACGGAACGGTTCCAACCAGGGAGCCCCACCATGGTTCGGAGCAAAGGGCGGACGCTTTCCGAGGTGCGGACGCAGCCAGGGGAACGCCAACTTGCCTGTCTGCGGATCAAACGTGATCGGAGGCCGCTTCAACGGCGTAGGTGACACATAGTCCGCCCACTTGTGAGGAGTTTCCGGCTCATTGAGAGCCAAAGCACCCTCCCACTTCCAATTCACCACCGTCGGATCGTTCGCCTGTGCTTGCTTCACCTGATCTTCCGTCTTCCCAGGCAATCCCTGAGGCGGAAGCATGTACTCAACCCAATCCTTAATAGAAACCTTGACAGGATTAGCTTTCCAATCCGTCTTATCCTTCGTGATTTCCCACTTCTTCCCGCCGTACCAGTCGACCGTGGTGCCGACCAACTTATCGGAGCTGACCGCCTGCTTGATCTTGCCCTTTCGATCCGGCAGTTCCGCCAGCGGCTTCATCACATCGGTCTGGAACCCGGGAGCCTGCAACGTGTTATACACTCTCCAGAATCCCCACATACCCGTCACGTAGTGCTGCGGGATGTGGCAATGGAACACGAATTCGCCGGCCAACGCTTGCAACCCGCCGGATCCACCTTCGATCACTTCATCATAGATCTCGGACGGTCCGATGGACTGGACATCCAAACGATCAGAGGTATCGTTGATCAACGGAAACTTGACCGGACCATTCTTCGACAGCGTCGGATCCAGTTTGCTGGTTCCAGGCTGTCTGGCCCAACGAATCGACCCACCATGCAAGTGGTGCGAATGGACGATTTCTGACCCACCGATCATGCGGAAAGTGGCAGGATCGCCCAAGTAAGACCGTGGGATCGTGGTCGCCGGGTCACCGAAGGTATAGGACCCATAGCCCTGCGACTCATCGGCAAAACCAACCAGGTGCTCTTGCATTTCCAACCGGGTGCCATGTGGCTCGCTGCGATAGTTGAGCAACCGAGCGGCCGGCCGATAGGTATCGGTATGGGCATCGCGCTGCGGGAGCATGTCGCCCTTGCGATTCAAGAGCCGGAATGTCTCGTCCCCGGCCTCATGATAGAAAATCACGAATTCCCGGAAATCCGATCCCTTCTCCTTATCGATGATGGCTTCCCATCCGCTCTTCATTTCCTCGCCGGTGAAGGGGCTCAAGAAACGAGAGCCGCGTGGTTCCACAACAAGCGACCCCAACAAACCGAGCGAGTACTGATCTCTCGAGGCATGGCTATGGAACGCGTGCCCGCCCTCTTGCGTATCAGGCTGGATGTACCACTCAAATTCACCAGCCTTACCTGAGGCCACCAACGCTTCCGGATTATTGGCTGTCGCTGGCTTGCCGCTGCCGGCCACCAGCATCTGCGAGCCATTGATGATCATGTTCGTCGGCTCACCCTCAATCTGATTGCGAAGGGTAATCCGCAAACAGTCGCCCTGGTTGGCCCGAATGACCAGCGGCTGAATCAAATCACCCTGTAGGCCGTTCGACACAGCACCACCGGCAAAGGTCTGATCCTCGCTCTCCCGCGCCGCCTTATTTTTCGTCTCTTCCTCACGCACCCCCGCGACATTCTCAGTCAGGGCGTACATGAAGCCCGGATAAAAGTCTCCGAACCGATTGACGGTGATTTCAACGTTCATCGCCGTCACATCATAGGCTCGAACAGGTGCACTGGCTGGACATCGTCCACCCTGTGTCACCTTCACCTTATCCATGTCATCCGCAACAAGGAGCACACCCTGCTGCATCGCGTGGGCACTGGCACCTTGGAACGGTCCTTTGCTGTGAACCTGCCGTTCGATTTGGTCGACGGCTTTGGACATCTTGTCCATCAAAGCTGGACCAGCTTGCGCATGGACCGGCTTTGCCAGATCCTGCTTCGTATCCTGGGCAATATGGGCATCGTGCAACATGATCGCACTAGCCGGCAACGCCCCAGCCAAAATCAGGCTGGCAGCGAATCCCCAGATTCCCGGCCTCATCCATTTTGTTGAAACAATCATACGTTGCTTTCCCTCCTTCTAGATCCTGATCTCTAGTTCGTCACAACAGCATTTCACACACAATGTTAAAGTCTGGTAGGGCCCGATGATCACCGGAGGGTACTTGAGGAGGTCGGTCCTTGCGTTCCCACTTCCCTACCAGACAGGTCAGAGCCTCCATATGAGCACGCGAACAGAGCTCGCTAGTGCGCTCAAGACAGCAAATCCTGTTCCAGAAAGTCGTGAACCAGATAGATCTACTTTCTGCGATTTTTTCGTAAATTCGCATTGTGACGCAGAAAGCATATGGGGCATGCATGCCCCATATCATTCTCATAGATGATCGCAAACTATGGATAGACAAGGTATTTTGTGAGCAGTCTCAAGTGACAGGCAAATGGGGAGTAGACGCCCCATTTTGAAGCAGACGATCAGGCTCCGAATCATGGAGTTCCGTAGAGGGCACTCGCGCAGCATCGGCGAAACGATGACGACTACAGCATTTCATACAACTTTTCAGCTGCTAACGAAAAGGATCCTGACTGGAGGCCTCCGGATGGGCGTTTGCCTGGTCAGAATGAACCACGCAGACCGTGTTTCTTGACCATCCGCTCAATAGTCTTACGATCCACTCCAGCCTCTCGGGCAGCTCGCCCCATATGCCCGTCGTTGCGTTTGAGAAGGTCGATCAAGAAGCCCCTCTCGAACGACTCCACCGCCTGTTGCTTGGCCAATTTGTACGAGCCAGACTCTGGCTGAACAGAATCTTTCTCGGTCAGTATACGGAAGCGTTCTGGCAGATGAGTACTCGTCACAGTGGATCCCTCGACCAGCACAGCGGCTCGCTCCATCACGTTTTGCAGCTCCCTGACATTACCAGGCCATGAGTATCGAATCAGCAATTCGGCAGCAGATGGGTCGATTGTCGGAGCCATAGTGACATCACATCGAACCCGATGCGCAAACCGCGTCAAGAACTCATTCGCGAGGAGAAGGATATCCCCTCCCCGCATCCTGAGCGGGGGAAGAGTCAGGGCAATAACGTTCAGACGGTAATACAGATCTTCGCGAAAGGTCCCTCCACGACACAGTTCCTCAAGATCCTGATTGGAAGCCGCAATGACACGGACATTCAGCGGCGTGAACCGGGTCCCACCAACCCGCCGCACATGCCTTTCCTGTAGAACACGGAGCAGCCTCGCTTGGAGATTGGTGGTCATTCCACTTACCTCATCGAGGAAAATTGTGCCGCCGTCTGCTGCTTCAAATAGACCGGCCTTTGCCGCATGGGCGCCAGTAAAGGCGCCCCGTTCATGGCCAAAGAGTTCAGTCTCCAACAACGAGTCCGTCAGCGACACACAGTCCACAGTGATAAATGGTCGGTCTCCACGAGGACTCAATTCATGAATCATTCTGGCGACCATTTCTTTTCCTGTCCCACTTTCACCGTAAACGAGAACGTTCGAATCGGTCGGTGCCACTTTGTGAACCATCGCCACCACCTCCCCGATCGGAGCGCTGTTACCCACAAGCCTCGGCACTTCGTTCGACGAACGTGAGGACAAGTGTTCCCGTGCTGTGCCGCCCCCTACACCTGCAGCTCCGCCAGGCACTGCGGATTCAAACGCCCGCCTTGCCACTTGCACCAGTTCGTCGCTGGTAAAGGGTTTCGTGATGTAATCAAACGCTCCATACCTCATGGCCGTGACAGCCGTATCAACCGTTGCATGCGCCGTCAGCAGGACCACGAGGACCGCCGGATCCAGCCGTTTAGCAGCAGCTAATACTTCGATGCCGTCCAGCTTGGGCATGCGCAGATCTGTCAGTACAAGACCAGGCCGTTCTCGCTCCATCATCTCAATCGCATCCCCCGGATCTGAAGCTACCACGCAGTCGTATGGCACTCGGCTCAAAATTCGCCGACAGTTCTCCAATGCCTCGCGCTCATCATCGACTATGAGAACTTTCCCTGCGATTCCCATATTTCCCCTTCTTTGATCGACACGTCGCATCCGACCGCCGGTAAGGCCACCGAGAACAACGCGCCGGTCTCTCCGCTCTTAACCTCAATTCGACCCCGATGGTCGGTGACGATCCCGTAGGCCAAAAATAACCCCAACCCGGTTCCCTGTCCCGCCGGCTTGGTACTGAAAAATGGATCAAAGACCCGCGCCTTGATGTCGCTCGCAATACCGGGGCCGTTGTCGGACACTGTCAGTTCGACTCCAAACCTTCCGTCCATCTGCATGGGTCTCGTTTGAACCGTTACGAGACCATCCCTCCCCAAGGAACTTACCGCATCAATCGCGTTGTTGAGTAAGTTGAGAATGACCGTCTCCAATCGATCCCGATCGCCCATGACAGCAGGAAGTAATGGGGCAAGCTTAGATTGAAGCCCCACGGAAAGAGCCGAAACCCGTTCACCAGCAATGGCAACACACGAATGCACCACACAATTGAGATCAACCGGCTTAAGAGTTGAGACCGATCCTCGTGAGAATGCCAGAATACCCTTCGTGACGCGTGAAATACGCTCCGCCTGAGTTTTGACTGCAAGCAGATCCCGTCGCACTTCGGTCGGGATCCGCGACCACGCCTCGTCAGCCTCCATGCATTCAATACGATTCAAAATGATGCCGAGAGGATTATTGACCTCGTGTGCGATCCCACTCGCCACTTTTCCCAGCGTCGCCAACCTTTGAGCTAACTCCAGACTTTGCATATGGCGGGTAATCTCTTGTGTTTTTTCTTCCACCCGACGGGCCAGACCTCGATTAAGCCCCTCAAGTTCGGCACGCGATGCTTGCAAACGATCAGCCATCCGGTGGACCGCAGCGGCCAGTTCCTCAAACTCGTCTCCTGTCTGAATATGAAGCGGAAGGTCGTACGTTCCCTTACTGATAGCTTCAACACCGGCCTGCAACAGCTGAATCGGACGGGCAATCCGTGCGGCGACATACTGCCCAATCGCCCAAAGAAGCCCGAGCATCACCAGGCCTATCAATGCAAGATTCCTCAACTGATCGCGAATCGGTGCATAACTTTCCGCAGGCAATTGCCGAACAAACACGTGCCACGGATTATCCGGCAATCGAAGCTGCGATACAGGAGCAAACCCCACAACAGTGTCGACTGCACCATGTCCATCATCTTCTGCAATCCCCCACCCGGGCTCTGATGACACGATCATCGCCATCAGCTGGCCAGGGATTCGATGCGCCTGGCGCGGCAGGATCGGACAGACAAGCGGATTGCCTGCATCGTCGAACAGCATCGCGTGACCAGTCTGGCCGATACGAATTTCTTTGATCATGGCAAAGAGCGTATCAAACCGATAGGAGGCTTTCACGGCTCCGATCACCAATCGTTGCCTCTCATCCAAAATAGGGACGGCGATATCAATTGTTTCTTCCGATGTCCGAAACGATCCTTCATGAGCCGCAACCAAACCACTGACATAGACCTGATCTCCATTTCCGGTCATAATGACTTTCCACCAGGGTTCCTCACCGAAATAGAAATGGTCCGTATCTGAACTCGTCGCGACAAGTGCCCCATGCTGATCAACGACAAGCAAGCCGATGACTTTATCTCCCCCTCGAACCTTTGTTTCGAGAAGAAATCGAGATAGCTCTGAATCCAACACGGGCTTGCCCCCTGCAGCACTCCCCTGCCACCTCTCATTCCGTTCTTTAATGACGATTGAGACCTGCTGCTGTTGGGTGGGATAGGAACGATTCGCGGATTCCACAGGTTGACGAACACGGAGTGGAGTCGATCCGAGCAATCGAACTGCTTGCACTTCGCTCTGAACTAGCATCGTCACACGATCAGCCGCTTGAACAGCCACAGCCTGTAGATTCCCTCCAATGACATCCCGAAGTGACCGCATCCCCGACACATAGGCCAACATCAGGCCGATCAATAATGGAATACAGCCTACCAGCACGATGGCCCACACAATGCGATTTCGAATCGTCCGGATTCTCATCGATGCGCCCACCCAAGAATGAATTATCTTACGCACCGCAAGACGGGAAACTCCAGAGGGGATTGGCCTGAAACACATCGCACCGGTGTAGATGCCGAGACGGTGATAGTCTTCACCCACTGCGAAATAACCGTGTAATGCGGGTGACCGACAGTCACTGCGCTAACGAGGACTGTTCAAATTGGTCCCCGCATTCCAGGTTAGAGATGTGGACAGACAGTCGTTATCCACCACCCAGGACCACATGGAACGTCAGATCAGCGTCTACCCGGCGCACCTTAATTGCCACTTCCTGCCCCGGTGTCGTCCGTTCGATCAGGTAATTCTTTAACTGGGCGGCATCAAGGATTTCTGCCTCCTCAATGGCGAGCAAGATATCGTGTTTCTGCAGGCCTGCCGCTTTGGCCGGCTCGGCGACATCCTTCACCGCCACGCGCAGCCTCGTGCCATCCTTGACCGAAGTCAGGTGGAGGCCAAGCTTGGAGAAAGTAAGCGGTTTTCCAGAGACTGCCGCGTTGACGATCCGCTCAGCAAGAATACCTGGAATCGCGAATGCCATACGGCTACAGTAGCTCTGCGTTTCTTCCTTATCTGTCTGAATCACCGCGTGCACGATTCCCACAATCTCTCCCTGCCCGTTAAAGAGTCCGCCTCCTGAATTACCGCTGCAGGCCGAGAGATCAGCCTGGATCAGGCGGGTATCAACCGTTTGAAGAAAGGTGTTGGTATTCCCGAGCCTGCCAAAGGCCATCGTCGGCCCCCACCCAAGCGGATAGCCGACCGTGAAGACCTCCATCCCAGGCACCACGTCTCCGGTGACAAATGAAGTTCCTGCCTGCAGTTTTGATCGATACGGTTCGGCCACCCGATAGAGCACAACATCCATAAATGCACTGTCACCGACGAGATCGGCTGGAAGTTCATGCAGATCATTCGTCAGAATGCGGATTCGTTTCTGAATGATGGTACCAGTCGTCGGATCATGTTTCTCTGCGGCATGCCTGGCGGTGACTACATACCCGTCTCGCAGATGGAATCCAGTGCCTCGCACGGCGACCTTGCCTGGCTTCTCCGGCATTCGTTGATCTTGGGTCTCTGCCAGAATTCCGACGGTGACTTGTTTCGCGCGAAGAAACGCATCCTGGGTGGGCGACACGGTTTCAGCATGAGTTGGAAAAGCAAAGACCGTCGAGACTACCGACAAACTGAGTAGAGATAACCATAGCCTGTACGCTTCCATTACCTGATAGCAAATCATGCCAAACTCCTTCCTTAACAACCATCAATTTGTCGCAGTATAAGATATGTTACCCTATTGCTGTTTCTCGCGGAGGTTGCTTCAACTCAGGAAGACTATAAAACCTTCTCCACCATTCCGTAAACCAGCATGACAACAGAGTCGCGTGGAGAGAGGGTTGGGGAAGCGCGCGCTGACCTGGCTGCGAAACGCAACCAGAAGCGGCGCGTCACCTGAACAGCGTGCAGCGACGATCGGATTTCGTTGTGCTAAATCGATCCGTGAGTGAAAAGGAAACGGACCGCCTCATGAGGACATGCATGATTCGACGGTATGTTGTGGTATCAGTGCTTGTGCTGTGTCTTGCTCCAAACCTTTCGCCGACGTATGCCGCTGCGCCAGAGCATACCAATGAAGCAGGGTGGAAACTCTACACCAACGCCCGATTCGGGTTCTCGATTCGCTATCCGGAAGATTGGCGCCTCGGCAATCCCATGCCGGACGGGGTCGGCGTAATGCTGCACCCTCCGATTGAACAGAGTCTTGTGGCAGTTTCCGGCCATATGAATGTGGTCAGCGGGAACAGTCCGGAAGGGAGACAGACACTCGAAGAGTTCGCCTCGGCCCACCACCGCATTATCACGGATCTCTATAGCAAGAAACAGGTCACGCTCCGATGGCAACCGGATCAGGAGAGGCCTCTCGCAGGATTTCCTGGGAAGGAACTCACCTTTACTTATAAAGACGATAAACAGAGTGAAATCATTGAACACCACATCTTCTCGCTGGGCCGAAACGAAGGACGCGGAATACGAGTCAAAGTTCCTCGGTCAGCTGAAGAGCAGGTCATGTCGACAATCAGAAAAATGCTGGAGACCTACCAGCCCGGGCGGGATCAAAATGCAGTCAGCCCCTTGGTGCCCAAACAGTAACTCGAATAAGGCAGTTTACTAAGGCAGGCGTTCAAAAACGTCGCCAGCAAGGCCGCAGCCCATGAAAGCACCGGAGGTGTAGCTTCAGAGCTACGTTGAGGATGCATTCGAGGCGAGAACGCAGCCGGCGGTCTTTTTCAACGTCTGCTACGCACCGCCGTCCTTCATGGCCATGAGATGTTTCATCGCCTCCTTGGCTGCAGCCCTGGCCTTCACGGCCGGATTCAAGCTGGCACCTGGGTCAACCTTGTCTCCCAATTCCGCCACTCTGGCGCAATGTTTGATCGCGTCCTGCAAATGCGGTACGGCTTCCTTGCCATGTTCATCTCTAGTCGGTAAGGCCTTGAGGATCGCCTGGGCTTGTTTCGCCACCTCGGCACAGTGATGCAGGATGGCATGGCTGTCGCCCATGCCGCCGTGCATCACCATCTCTTCTGCATCTCTGACCATCGCTCTGCCTTGATCTTGGACTTCCTGTACAGACCCTGCCGAGGCAATCCCATTCGCCATCGAGAGCCCGCAGAAGAGGACTCCAAGGAATGCCATTGTCAACCCTGGTGCATTATTCGACATTATTTAACCAATTGGTTCGCTTCGAATAGAAAATCGAGCGTCAGAGACTCCTGAGGCTTTACTGTAATCTCCCGCTCTTGGGTGCCAAGAATCGGATGCCACGCCTTGAGACGATAGGTCCCTGCTGGAAGATCACCGATGGTAAAAGCCCCATTGGGACTCGTCACGGCATAATAGGGATTGTCGATCGCATAACCCCAGTTCTGCATATACGGGTGCATGCCGCACTGCATGGTGAATACTTTCCTTCCCTTTACCAGCTGGACCACATCAGTCGTCCCGCTCACATGCAACGCCGGTCGATGAAGGACGATGTCGACGCCGGCCTGGCCGTAAGCATACCCTTGAATATCGTGTGACACCGGATCTCGATTAAAGACTGTGACCCGGCGCTTGTCGCTGACGACGGTGACAAACGGCAGAAACTGGCAGAGACTGGCTTCCACCTCCGCATCAGTGGCGGTAAATGCCTTACCTTTCTCGACACCCTCGATGACGACCACCACATCCTTCAGACCGCCATCCTGGCCGACATTGACTTCCTTCAGAAGGCGATGTCCTTTTCCGTCTGAAAGAGTCGCGCAATACTCGCGGTCATAGTAGCGACGCAGCTCGAAG
>JAHBWO010000126.1 GCA_019636945.1 Nitrospira sp.
TGTCAGCTGCGGGCGGTATTTCTCCGGGACCGATGCCAGTTCGTTGGTAAAAGTCTGCACACCCTCGTCGTTCGTGTAGCTGTAAATGGTCGTCGAGGCGAAAGAGGGATCCGTAGGAAGCATGGAGAGCCAGAGGACGAGGAGTGCAGCGGTGGTCGGTGTGCTGCGGGAGAAAACCATGGTACAGCCTCCCGTTTGTCTACAGGCTCAGGATAACACAAGGAGGGTAACCGATTCTGCCGGCTAGGGCTTAGATATGTTGGGCGGTACGAGGGCGGGTTTGTCGTGTGGGGAAGTCCTTCTACAGGGAGATGTCCATAAAAGAGCAGGATCTCGGGATTTTCTGGTTCCTCCTCCAGATCGCGCTAGGATGGAACCATCCTATGCTGGTCGTCAAACGAATCATCGCGATCTTGCTTGGATTGGTTCCTCTCGTGCTAATTGGCGCGGGGATCGCTGGGGTGGTGGGGGAAGTCCGGCCTCGTGATCCCTCATGGTACTCGATTCGAGATGAGACACTCATCAGCGACGCCGTCATGTATGCGGCTGTGGGGTGCACCGGATTATTCGGCTGCCACCGTCTGTGGCGAGCCGATGCCGGCTGGAAGTGGACCCTCATGCCGATTGCCGTGATGGTGGCTGCGATAGCCATTCCAAATTTCAAATACGGGCACCACGGATCGCCATTGGATCGCGCGGCTTTCAGTACGTTTCAGCGGCTGGCCGTCTTTGCCGGATCTTCGACCGAACTTGCTCGGGAACAGGGGCGGTTCATTTGTGATCCCTCGGCTGAGCTGTTGGGGAAGTCCCTTTTCTTCCGAGACGGTCAGCCTCTTCCCTATGTGATCCAATGTGTGCTCGATGCGACTGGGCCGGCGCTGGCCAATCCCCCGGAACGGCCGGGGACGTTGGTTTTCACCGTCAGCCCCGACCGGAAGCAGGCTTGGTTTGCCGCGACCATCCTAGAACGCCGGACCGATCGGCATGCGACCTGGTTGATGCAACAAGGCCAGCCGCGGGTTATCGCGTTCAGTCTGCAGGAGAAGAACTAGGCGGGACGATGGGCTTAGATCTCCGGTTAAAGATCCCGGAGTTCAAGTCAACGTCTGAAGGTCGAGGTATGGAGCTTGGGCGTGGGGCCAAGTCACTCGGTCAGACGAAGTGAGGATGATGTGCCGGTTGTCGAAGCGACCGAAGATCCGGACAGCACGTTCTTCTGCTGGCTCTCCTGAAGAATGGCTCGGTGAAGGTCATAAACGACTTGCGTCTCCGTTGCTTGCAGGCCTTCGCGAAACGGCATGGCAAACACGAGAAACAACTGAGTCCAAGTCGAGAGAGTTTCCGATTGTTTGAATTCTCCCAGTGAATGTCCATCTCGATCGGTGAAGGTAGCTGTCGCGCTGAAGGTGGCAGTGCTTTTTTGAGGCACTACGAGGGATGAGAGGCCAAATGTGAATCCCAGCAGGAATGATAGCACCCGATTGTATTCACCATGCATCTGGAGGGCAACATCAACTCGCAGATCGGTAGGTTCATCCGCTTGCAGTTTGACCTCGGAAAACAATCCTGAGTCTTCGAACGCCTTCCCCGCCTGTGTCCGCCATTGCCCCACCCAGTTGGATTGCACCTTGTCCGTCGGAATTTGGTCCTCCCCCCTAGAGAGATCTTAGCTTCTTTTGCGCAGGCGTTATACGTCTTGTAGTGATGTCCTCACGCTCCACGCCCAAATATCCGGGACTGCCTCGATATATATAAGTAATGTATCGTACGCCAGGTGGCGTATTGGTTAGTGAGAAGTCTGCTGCTACAAGGTGGCTCATAAAGCGCGAAGATAATGTTACAAGCGGAGTGCATCATATGTCCCTGATTCGTGTGTACGGTTTCTGCTAATTGTCCTTACTGACAAGAGCTGTCCTTTGCCTCGGAAGGTAAGGTCGTGATTGGCCGGGTAAAACAAGTAATTCTGTCAAGAAACGGGTTTTAATAAGGAGGTCAAAGCATGTTCCGCAGAATCATTTGTCTTTTGTTGCTTCTCGTGCTGGCGCTCGTGATCGATGAGGGAGCAAGTGCCAGTGATCCTGTTAGCGAGGCGGTTGGGAAAGGGACAGTGGGGGAGGTTCTCGTCGGACCGATCGTTCAGGGGGTTGACCAAATTATGAAAAAGGCCGAGGAATCTGGTGACTACCTAATGCTACGTGCTGCTCAAAGCATTAAGGATGCACTAGACCTTTGGAAGAAAACCAATAAGGAGCTGCTCGACGACGCATATGACAAAGTCGATAGCCAACGATTTGCCACTGTGAGCGGTCTTAAGGGCCTTATTGGGCAGATTGACCAGGGGCTTGGCGATCACATAACTCAAGCCAACGATCTTGTCGTGAAAAGCGGTCAAATAGTTGCGGAGCTACCACTTAGTAAGCGTCAAACATATGTTCTCACTTTTGCGCCACGAATTGCGCCCCCCACCGCGGTAGACAATTTTCAAGTGAGACTTCAAGGTGTGCGGCTTGATCAGGGCGACCCACGGTTATTTGTTGATGGCAAGGCTGCGAGCAGGATACTGCCCGGGCCGACGGAAGTGCAATTCACTGTTCCGGTAGCGTCTTTAAAGAGAAAGCCACATGAACTGAGCGTTCATCGGCTTCCAATGACCTATACAAGTCCACCAGAATCTTGGTGGAAGGGAATCTTTAATAATCGAGAAACTCTCACGCGTGAGATCCCTGTCATCACACTTCCTCAGCAGTTAGGTGACTACGCACTGACCTACCGTCGCAAGATTAAGCGGGAGGCAAAAGAGGAAGTAGTTACAGACTATCAACAGTCAAAAAAGAAGAACGACAACGATGAAAGGGTATTTCCTCCTCCTCAGTTACAAGGGCACAACGATTGGCAATGGAAGCTTGATACGGTCAGGTTCGATCAAGGAGAAGGGAAGGCCGGACGATGTGAGAAAATTGTGGATTATAAAACTAGTCCAAACGGTGTAGTGGTGCAGTATCGATTGGATGAAGTCAGGCAAGGATTGGACTGGGGGCCAGGGCATGTCAATTGTCGAGTGGTCGGCACCATTGTGCGTACTTACGATGATGAAGTAGACGGTGTGAGGAAAGAGGGTTCATTAGGTTGGACTGATGCTGTCACCATTTCACACGAAGAGGACGCTATTTCGTCATCTATAGAGCTTGTACTTCGGACGTTTGACAAGCAGACGCTTTTAGCGAAAGCCGATCTTCATCATAAGTACTTTGAGGTCACACATCATCAACGTGGTTTTGTTGTGACGCCCAAAGTTCCTAGGGACATAATTGAATAGCCTTCTAGCTTGGAGTGCATATGGATATGAAGAAGCTAGGGGCAGGTCTGCTTGCCATTGTCACGGTCTTATGTTCCGACGCTAGCAGCTTCGCGATTGAAAAAGATCATCTATCGCAAGCGATGAGGCTGTGGGAACAATACGCGCCGTTTTGTGCCGCTGCCGACGGCAGCACTGCCCCATCCAAGGAGTCCTGTGACGACGGAGACACGACTTTGTTCAATGGTCTGCTGTGCGCTGCTGGTGATGCCCGCGGCTGCGATGCTGTTCGGCGGGCCCAGGATCCTGAGACTGGACGGTGGTTCCGTTCGCCTCGATTGCAGCAGAGTCAGCACACCTCTACGGGTGCTTCGTTATCGCCCGATATGGCCCTTGGTATACAGCTTTATCTAGTGAGTACTAACGATATAGAAGGGGCCTATAAATGGCTGAAGCACATCGACGACACCGTGCCCTGCAAGATACGGAAGCCTTTCTCAGGTAGCTGCTGGATTCGAAGCATCCCGCAATTTTGTCCTGATTCAGAGAATTGTATGATGCGTCCAGGCGATGCCGAAATCTTGGGGCATACCGTGGATTATTTACATCAGAAGGGGATGCCTCCACTGCCTCACGGCTCGCTACGAGGATACCTTGGAACTTTTGGTTCGACTTGGCTCAACGATTACAATGCGCATACTAACAAGCTCGGCTACTCGCTCCATCTCGTAGCCGTGGAGGCGTTCCTTCTAAAACGTATGGGGCATACCAATTCTGAAGTTCAAATACAAATTGAGAAGCTGAATCACCGAGATCCCGGGAACCCATTTTTCGAGTATCTGCGCGACGGGGCCACGTCCCATGTTCGAGAAATTATATTGAATGCTTGTCCAAGAGATACTGAGTCTCTTCCTGGAAAGTATTTCCAATGGGCCTGGGAACGAGCTATGAGCGAGCAGGCGTGGAAAGAGTCGATGTTGTGGGACTGCATTTTTATGGGAAAACTCCTAGCGAAGGGGTAATGAAAGGCCGGGGGCTCAGTGCAACTAAACCTTTGGCGACTGACAGATATCTCAGTGAAGCTGTCTTGCTCATCAAGAAGCGCAAGTCTTTAAGCGGAAGGAGACGTAACATGATGTCACTATACAGAGTTGGTATTCTCATGGCTGCAATGTTCTTGTGGTTACCTGCTAGCGGCTATTCCCAAGTCACGGGTCCTGAAGTGAAGGTCGATTACTTTCATCTTGATATCGTAATGGAGTCAGACAGCCCTCAGAGTATTCTCCTGACAAAAGAAGGCAAAGCCATTGCTAATTCATTGGGGAGCTATTTTGGAATTCCACCTGTCATAACAGCTAGCGCTGTAGGGATGCTAAAGGAAGAGAAGAAAAAGGGCGAAGAGACGTTTGTAACTTTCACGTTTGGCGAACCGGGAAATGCTACAGACAGGACTCACAAGTATTGCGGTTTAGCAGTTCAAAACTTGTCAATAAACAAGCCTGGCAAAGCACACTTTCAACTTGATGTGCACGATCACGCGATTGGCATCTATGCCGTGACACCAAAGCAGCGTATCGGTCAAGGGAGGTCCTGGGTAGAGGCGAATATTGAGGTTGTGTCGGTTAGGGGCGACAAATGGGAGGACTTAGTCAAGCAAGGTAAATGCAACATAGCCATGGATAGGACTTTGGCCGCTTGCAAAGGACCTGATTGCCCGGTTATTAGGGATGGGCCGATGTATAAGTAACTGCAATTTGGTCCGTACAAGGGTGATCCCAAGTTAAGTAGTTAAATTGGCAACCCGAGATCAGTACTGTGAATTCGAAGGTCGCGCCTGTACCACCGCACCGTGAGCCCATATGGGTAAACGCTGACTGGTCGGGTTGCGCGCCTCAAGGAGGAAGCCAGATCCCTGAATCACTCATCTTTTATATGGTTTACGCAAACTTGCTGGATAGCATCCACATTTCGATGTCTCAATATCTTTGCTTTGCTATGCAAATGGCCGCATGACGGTTTTCGACGTTCAATCGACAATAAATCCGTTCCAGGTGCTTTTGGACGGTGCGTGAGCTAATTCCGAGAATTGTGCCTACCTCCGGATTTGTTTTTCCTTGGGCTACCCACCCCAAGACCTCAGCTTCCCTGGGCCTTAGGCCCAGGGCAAGCAACACGTCGATTGATTGCCCCCTGGAAGATTCTTCTAGGATTAGTAGTAGCTGTTGTTCGTGCCGGGCCAGACGGACCTGCAAAGAACCACAGTCACGTTCGATGACCAGTGGACGGATTGTGTCCGAAACGATTTTGGGCGAGTCAAGCTGATCTATGCAGGCTTGCAACCAGCCTCGTAGTAACGGGGGCAATTGTCCCGGACATCCACGGATCGTTAAACCGTAACATTGAAGCAGTTTTATCGTATGGTCCGTCGTAAAGAGCACTCGCCCTTTACGGTCGACTGAAATCATCCCATGATGACTCTGCGCCAGGGTTGCGTCGTGCGCAGAAAGTTGCTCTCCCAGTCGGCTGACAGTGCGCGCATTATGAACAGCTTGAACAAAATGGGGACGAAGCAAATCCAGCATCGTGTGATGGTGCGTCGAGTAGTCGCGGGTTTTTCGATTGAAGCCAAAAACCGTAAAGAACAATGACTTTGGCTTCACATCGAGAACCGTTCCGATCTGATAGTCCGTATCCGCATGTTTGAAAAAGCTCTGGTAGAGGTCAAGTCTTTGAAATTCTCGAAGTGAGCAAGCTTCAGATGTTTTGACAGATCTAGTCCCACGTGTTTTAAAAATGAGCGGAAATGCGGGATGCTGGTGCACAGTCCTTTCTAGCGCTGGATGCAGTGCACTGCGAAGATGGGAATCGTCAGGGCCCCACTTGTTGAGAACGCGATTGTGGCGAAGATCGATTTCGCTATAACTGACGATGTCGCAGTCGATTAGGCGATGGCAAGATGAAAGCGCGTGAGTTATGAGTGATTCATGATCCCGTATCGTATAAAGATCTCCCAAGAAGTGTTGGAGCGTTTTGTGTTGGCTATGATTTAGACGTGACATCTTTAGATACCAGTGCGTTATCCGCTTAAAATAAGTTGGGTTCTATTTACGGTTATCCACTTCGAATAAAACTCCAAATCTGAACAGAAGGCTCTTTCTCATGCTGTTTGTCCTGGTGATGGATTGGCTAAGTCATTTTGCAACTCTTGCCTCAGAGGTAAGGTGTGGCAGATCGTTATCTGACTGATGCCTTTTCCGTTGCAACGCGGATAGCTGCATGACGATTTTCGACTCCCAATCGACAATAAATCCGTTCGAGGTGCTTTTGGACGGTGCGGGAGCTAATTCCAAGAATGGTGCCCACTTCCGGATTTGATTTTCCTTGAGCTACCCACCTCAGGACTTCGGCTTCCCTTGGCGTTAGGCCAAGGACGAGCAATGCTTCGATGGATTGCTCGCTTGAAAATTCTTCCAGGAGCAGCAGCAGTTGTTCATCATAGTGAGCTAGCCTGACTTGCAACGAGCCATGCTCGCGCTCGATGATGAGTGGAGGGATTGTGTTGGAAACAATTTTTGCCGAACCTAGATGGTCAATGCAGCTTTCCAACCAACTTCGTAGCAATGAGGGTACCCGAGCCGGTATTCCTCTAACTCGTAGTCCATACTTGTTCATCAAGCGTACTGCTTCATCGGTGGTAAACCGTACCCGGCCTTTGAGATCTGTGCAGACAATCCCTTGATGGCTTTGAGCTAGAGTCATGTTGAATGCAGAAAATTGGTTTCCTAGATGTGTAACTGTGCGAGCATTGTGTGTGGCTTGAACAAAATGGGGACGAAGCAAATCCAGAATCGTGTGATGGTGGGTTGCGAAATCACGATGCCTTCGGTTGAAACCAATGCCTACAAAGAACATCGGTTTGACGTCGACAATTGTCCCAAGCTGGTAGTTCGTATCAACATGCTTGAAAAATTGTTGATAGATGTCTAGCCTCTGGAATGCGCGTAAGGGGGCAACATCAGATACCTTTACTGACCGAGCTCCTCGGGTTCTAAAGATAAATGGGAAGGCTGGGTGTTGATGAACTGTGCGCTCAAGGGCAGGAAGTAATGTTTCGCGAAGTGGCGGATCGTCAGGGCACCATTTGTTGACCACGTGTTTGTGCCGAAGATCAACTTCATTATAACTAACGATGTCGCAGTCAATGAGGCGGTGGCATGCAGAAAGTGCGTGAGTTATGAGCGTTTGATGATCTCTTAGAGTATAAAGATCCGCCAAGAAGTGTTGGAGCTTTGAGTGTTGACTGTGACTAAGGCGTGACATGCTCGACTCAATTTATGGCTTACACGGCACCATGATCCTGCTTGTTGGCCATGACCAGCCGCATTGCGGAATGGCGGTTTTCAACGTTAAGCTTCCCGTACACTCGTTCTAGATGTTTTTGCACCGTTCTAGGACTTATACTTAGGATTCGTCCTATTTCAAAGTTTGTTTTTCCCTGTGCTAACCAGGTGACAGCCTCTGTCTCCCGAGGAGTGAGCCCATACGGTGCCAAATCAGCGACCAGATATTTTCGACTTAACTCCTCAAGCAATAAAAGCCAGCGCGAGTTCTGTTTTATTAGCCTGATACGCAGGTATCCGTCGGCTCCTTGGAACTCGATTGGTCCGATGGGAAGAGGGACAATATCGTTTGATTCCATCCGTGTAATTTCATGAGTTAGCCATTGATGGAGAGTAGCGGGTAACCAATTAAGATTGACGATTCTCAAAAGTCCATACTTGAATAGAAGCTTCCGAGCTTGTGGCGTGCATGAAATTATTCGGCCGTTGTCTTTGGTAGTAATGATTGCTTGATTGCTGTCCTCTAGAGTTTGATTTGCCTGAGATAATTTTTTCTGTACTGCTGTTAGTGCCTTGGCGTTAAAAAGTCCTTGTATGAAATGCGGTCGCAGGAGATCCAACATGGCGTGGTCATGCGGAGCAAAGTCTCGATGCTTGCGATTGAACGCAATTGGGCTGAAGGAGTAACGGCCCACCTGCAAAATGGAGCCCATCTGGTAATTGGTGTCAACTCGTCTAAGAAATTCTTGGTAATAGCTTAGCCTCCGAAGATTGGAGAGAGGCATGACATCCGAGACCTTAACGGAACGTGCACCATGAGTTCTCATTATGAATGGTATGCAAGGGTGTTCATGGATCGTTCTTTCGATGGCTGGATTGAGGGCTGCGCGCAATGTGCTGTCATCTGGGCTCCAGCTGTACGTAACTTTATTAGGGTTAAGGTAGATTCTGCTGTAGCTAATTAAGTCGCAATCAACAAGCGTGTGTAGGGAATTGAGCACGTGAGACGTATAGCTCTCTTCCTCTCGCGAGGTGTAGAGAGAGAGAAGGAAGTGTGAGAGGGTTTCGTACTGTTTCCTGCTAAGTCGTGATGTCATTGGGCGAATCCTCAGTCTGCCGTAGTGTGCAGGAGGAAGAATTTTATTACTGCGGCCCTCTTGCGCAGTACTTTAGCGAGTCTCAATCGTGAGGCGCTATAGGTCCATTTGATCATGTCCTAATGGATCTATGGGTGCTGAGTTAAGCTGTCCCGCCCGTTTCCCGTCGTTGAGGGCCTGCGATGCGTTACTGATCCTCTCTTCCCTCTGCGTATTATTGGGGCGAGCATCGATCATCGAACATGTTATTAAGAGGATCTGATGGATTTGGAGAATAAATCCGACGCGCAAATTCTGGCGATCGCCGAGCCCATCATGGACAATCTGATGGAGGCTTCGACGGCCATTGATCATGCCCGTCATGTTCAGGACTTTACCGATCGTCTGAAAGCAATTGTGACGAAAGACTATCTCGAGCGTGTGTGCCGGCAGTATCAGGCCGAAAAGGGTACGTTCGGGGCGCGAACGCCGGTCGCCGTCTTCCGCCGTCCCGGCTCCATCGCGATTGTGTGGAAGCAACACTTCACCGACTCACCTCGCGACTATGTCGCTGAAATGGTTCTTGTGCAGCAGGGGGGCCGCTATCTCGTCGATCACGTGTTTGTGCTGTGAGCTGCCGATTCTTTCCGCTCGAAGTCCACATATCGTGGGTGCTGACCATATCCGCCTTCCCTGCCGCTCCCTCCTGAATTGACATGCCGCAACAATCCCGGAAAAAGGCGTAGCAGTCGCCAATCTCGATATGCTTCCAGCTGATTGCCTGCATTGACAGCCCTTCCTCGTGTCTCCAGAATCCTGTCGGATCGAGATGGCTTCCAGTGTATCCACATGATCGGTGATCAAAGGTTGAAAGGCGATGTCATGACTCCATGGAAACGACAAGGGTATGCGCTCAAGTCGGGCGAAGGGCCTTCGATTGAGTTTCGCGGCACGAAGATGACCGTCAAACTGTCCGGTGCCTCGTCGGAGGAGTCCCATTCGCTGATTGAAATGGTTCATCCATCAGGCGTGGGCCCGGCGTTGCATATCCATCCGACCGGCGCCGAGGCCTTCTATGTGCTGGAGGGCCACTACACCATTCATTGCGGCGAGCAACAGTACGAGGCGGCAGCAGGCGACTTCGTGTACGTTCCGAAAGGCCTGCCGCATCTCTACCAATCCGGCGTGAACGGCGGGAAAGTGTTGGTGTTGTCGCCCGCGGGACTTGAACGGTATTTTTCAGAAGTTGCCGAATTGTTGCGAGTCGGCCCGGTCACGTGGGACATGGAGCAGGCGATCGCCGCACAGTATGGCCAGGAGTTTCTCGACGGACTTCGTCACTGGGGGCAGTGACCGGGTGCGCGAGGTTACGGTTTTCGGCGTTCCCGCCTAGTCCGCTCTGTTTCCCTGATCACAGGACAGCGAAGGACTCAGGCGGCCTGCATCCCATTTCCAAAACATACAGAAGTCGGTGCGGTGCGATTCGTGAAAGATGTCCCGGTAGCACACGGTCCCATGGTAGTAGAGCGCTGACTTGGCCGTCTGAATGGCCGTGATCTCTTCGGCCGTGAATGGCGTCTCGCGGACCGTTTCCGTTCGCGGAACCTTGCCCATGAACCATTTGCGTTTGTCCGGCTGCGAATCGTCCGGGGGGCAGGTCACGCGCTCGAAATTCTTGATCAGCGGGTAGTCGGCCACGGTGATGAAGGCCTGGATGGCATCATTGTAGGCCGGCGTCCGTCCGGCATTCTGGATGGTCTCCCGAACTCGAGGCGACACACCTTCCTTCAACGCCGGTGGCCCCAACGCGCGGACGTTGACGTAGGCACGCAATTCGAGTTTCGCTTCCTGCTGCGAGACGTATTCCTGCCACGTCGGATAGCCCACGAAGGCGCCAACCACCGCAATGATGACCACAGACGCAAAGACGGCGAGCCTGATGTGAAAGCTGCGTTCGTCAGCAGGCGTCGAATTCATCGAAGGCTCGGGGACGAGCATGTCAGGGGAGGAAGGGCTACTCGGGTGATCGGCGTTCATGCTCAACCTCCTCGTTTCAAGACTGTAGCGTAGCGATTCTGGAATGTGGGATCAAGCAGCCCGTGCGCATCCTTCCAGAAATGTACTGGATTCACGTGAGGAGTGACTGATTGTCGCGCCACCTCACATCGCCCTATCTCTGAGCTGCTGAATCGCGTATCGTCGAGAGTCATGGGAATCAGTCCATCATTGCGTGGCATGTCAGTGATCGTCGCGGGGGCGGGGCTAGCCGGTCTGACCGCCGCGTACGAACTGCAACGGCGCGGTGCGCAGGTCACGGTGGTGGAGGCGCGCGACCGTGTGGGGGGCCGCGTGTGGACGAGGCGTGACGGTTTTGCCGAGGGGCAACATGCCGAGGGCGGGGGCGACATGATCGATCCTGACCAGGAGTCCATCCGCCGGTTGGCAAAGGATCTGGGGCTGACCCTGTCGCCGATCCTGCGCGGCGGCTTTGCCTTCGCCCGTCAGGCGGCTCGCGGGCCCGTCATCACACAGGCTTCCAAGGCAGGTGGCCTCTGGGCTCAACTGGCACAAGCCGCTGAGCCCTGGGTGCGAGCGCATCGGTTGAACGAGCGCCGATGGGATGGGCCAATCGCGCGGCAGCTGGCTGAACAGTCTGTGGCGGACTGGCTCGACTCTATCGGGGCTAACCAGCAGCTACGTGCGCGGCTGAATGGCATGCGCGGATTTTTTCTGGCCGACCCAGAGCATCTGTCGTTGCTGGCCCTCGTCGATCAACTGTCTGCGGAATCGTCGGCGTTGGACCATTTCTACCGCATTAAAGGTGGGAACGATCGTCTCGCCACCGCACTCGCCGACACACTCAACGAACCGGTTCAACTAAAGACCATCGTGTGTGCAGTCGCGCAGCGTCGAGGCCGGATGCGGATTACCGTGCGCAGGGGAGGTCAGCAGGATCACATCACCGCTGATGCGGTAGTCCTGGCGCTACCTGCCACCATCGTGCGGCGGCTCGCCTTCACTCCACCCTTGCCGTCTCCACAACGCAAAGCGTTTCAAGATCTCCAGTACGGACCCGCGACGAAGACGCTGTTGCAGTTCGATCGGCGATTCTGGCGGCGCCAGGGAGCGCCTCTGGCGTACGGCACCGACCTGCCGATCGGCGCGATGTGGGACGGAAACGAAGAACAGCGGGGGCGAAGCGGCATCCTCACCTTGCTGGCAGGCGGGTCAGCGAGTCGTGACACGAAGCAACTCCTGGCCCAAGGAGGGGCCGAGGCGGTGGCGGAGCAGCTGAAGTGGTTGGGGGCGACAAAAGCCGTTCTGTGTGCATCGCATCACGTGTCCTGGGAAGACGATCGTTTCGTGCGCGGCGGCTATGCGGTGTTTCAGCCCGGATATGATCCGGAGCAACGTGCCTGGCTGTCCCGT
>JAHBWO010000127.1 GCA_019636945.1 Nitrospira sp.
GAAGCGCGTTAACATGCGCATCAACGGACCCTGCCAGTGCGGTAAGGTTGTAGCCTCCCTCCAGCGACGAGAAGATGCGGCCCTTTGCATGGTGTTTGGCAACCCCAGCTACGATGTTCGTCAGATCCGTATACCCCGCTTCCGTCAACCCCATACTGGCCAATGGATCGTCTTTGTGTGCGTCGAATCCCGCCGAGATGATCACAAACTCTGGTTTGAATGCATCAGCCGCCGGTACAAGTGCTTTGAGAAAGATGTTGTGGTACTCCTCATCGCCCTCTCCGGCCTCCATCGGCACATTGATGGTAAACCCCTCGCCAGCCCCCTTGCCTCGCTCGGTCCCTCGACCTGTGCCGGGGTAGTGGGGATATTGATGAGTACTGAAAAAGAGCACGGAGGGATCCTCCTCAAAACTGTGCTGTGTCCCATTCCCATGGTGCACGTCCCAATCGACGATGAGCACCTTGGTGAGCCCGTATTTCTTTTGGACATAGCGCGCGGCGATCGCCACGTTATTGAAGAGACAGAACCCCATCGCACGTCCAGCTTCAGCATGATGTCCTGGCGGACGGACAGCACAAAAGACGTGCTTCACCTGATCGGCCATGATGGCATCGACCGCTGCCAAGGCACCACCCGCGGCTAAGTAGGCAGCATGCAACGAGCCCGACGACATCGAGGTATCCGGATCCAGTGAGACACGCCCCTCCGTGGGCGCATGCCGATTCAACGACGCCACATAAGCCGGTGAATGAACCTGCGTAATCCACTCATCTTCAGCCCGTCGGGGCTCGATGCGGGTCAGGCGAGCGGCTGTTCCACTCTCTTCCAATCGCTGTATGATCGCACGAAGCCGGTTGGGTGATTCCGGATGTCCCGGTCCCATGTCATGCTCAAGAAACGCTGGATGGTAGACGAGGCCCGTTTTGCCCACAACAAATACCGTGATGAGTGAAATGTGAAGCGTCGTTCGTGACTTCAGTTTCGAGTTCCAGGTTTCAGGCAGTCGTGACTCGAAACAAGAAACCTGAAACGTAAAACTCTGGACGCATCGACCGTCAGATTATCACGCAGAAAACGTCATAGACAATGTACGAGTGGCGCTGCTATCGTCCTCACACGGAGGGGAATAATGCCAAATCCTAGAATTGAACCGCTCAAGAAAGTGCTCGCCATCGATCCGAACGACGATGTGGCCTGGTTTGGCTTGGGGAAAGCCTATATGGACGATGGGAATTTTGAAGAAGCCGCCAAGGCGCTACAACAATGCATCACAGTGAAGCCGACCTACTCCGCCGCCTACTTTGCACTGGCACAGTCACTCCATAAACTGAATCGGATCGACGAATGCCGTACAATCTGTGCAACTGGCATCGATGTCTCCACCAAGAATGGTGATGCCATGGTAACGAAGAATCTCGAACTGCTCAAAGGCTCAGTACCTTCCTGACGTGTTGTGACTCGTCGACGGCCTCTTTACTCTGAGCTCGTGAGCAGAATAATGACAGTACGGCACAGTTACAATAGTTGACCAATAGAGTCCCTCTGCAGTTCGGAGAATGAGGCTAATGCGCGTGGGTTCTGAATCAACAACCGCACTCGTGGTTGAGCTTCCTGGTGTTGTGGACGCTCCATCACTTCGACGTTGGCCAATCTGGTCGCGGCTTTTGACGGCAAAGGCTCAACATCCCACAGCGAAATCACCACCGCACTGATTGAACGAAGACTCATCAAGAGCACCGTCACCGTACCGGCCAGCATTTTCAGATCCAACCAGATCTCTTCCGGCCTAGTCGCTCTGTCACCCTGCAGATCGGCCCGTGGGATCGAAATCCCGAGCACGACCGGATCACAATAGTCGGCGAGTTGTTTGGCCTTCTGACGAATACGCGCCAGAATTCGGTGGGTGAGAATCACCCCACGATCTTCCTCCTCACCAGCAACCTCATCGAGATCAAGCCCACGCACCGGCAATCGTTGCCGCTCCGCTGACCCCACCATCGTGGTAACTTCCACGAAGAATCGTTCACCTCCGACGCGGCATTCGAGATCGGCTGTGCGGGCTTGGGATTCCGGCAGAAATGTGACGTGGACCCCGGTGCAAATCAGCTGGGTCGCCAATTCCAATTCAGCGAGCGCGGATTCCCTCACCCCATAATCATAGTGTGTGAGACGACGAACGAGTCGGTTGAGGCGCAGATGGCTCGATTGATCAGTACAGTGCCGATGGAGGGCCAACCACCGGTCGTGGAGACTCCGCGGCAGGCCTTGTTCCTCTCGCTTCCACGCGGGCACGTACGCTGGCTGCTCACCGTGAAGCGGTGCAACCAGCCTGACCGTCTTTCGTGGACGAAATCTCGCCATCTTTCATACCGATGCCGAATCTTCATCATCGTTGGGCGACAAGCCAAGCGACTCCGGTCGACGCTGTGCCACCTCTTCATACAAATCGTCCAACCATCGACCGGCACAACCCAACACCTCACGGACCAGCGGTTCCGGCTGACCGGTCCTCCTGATCGTCCATTGCGACACGTACTCCAAGAGCGTCTCCCGGTCGAACTGCCGGCTGGACTGCGTCGCCAACGTCACAAGTTCACCTAGTCCAATGTGCAAGATCTCGGCGACCATGTCCTTTCCATACGACGTGCTGGCCGTCACATATTGAATAGCGCGATTGATTTCTTGTTCAGTCATGGCCACGACGCTAAAAACCTGTCACATTCTCGACGCCTCCGTCAATGCGTGTATGCAGGTTCCGCCTGCGGCCTCACATTTTTCTCTTCTCCCGAATGAGACCGATGATATGATCGGCCATTATTCGATTCACGTATCAAGGAGTACCCGATGGCCCGAACATCCGCGACGCAACCTGTCACCAAACGAAGCCGCTCGACCTTTCCAGACCGATGGGACCTTACCCAGCTGGTCAACGATCCAGTGACTGACATCGCTGCCCAGCTTGCCGATCTGGAATCGAAGGTCGTGAAGATCGAAGCGGCACGATCGACAGTAACCCCCTCCATGTCCAGCCATGATTTTCTCAAGCTGCTCCAGCTCAGCGAAGAAATCGCGCAGGGTGCATCGCGTCTCGGGGCTTATACCTATCTGCGGTTTTCCGAAAACACGAAAGATGCCGATGCTCGTTCATTGAAGACCCGGGTGGAAGAACAGCTGACCGGCCTGACGAATCGATTACTGTTCTTCGAACTCTGGTGGCAGGGCGTAGACGACGTCAATGCAGCACGCCTGATGGCTGATGCCGGCGATCTGCGCTATCACCTGGAGACCATCCGGCGCTTCAAGCCGCACACCCTGTCCGAGCCGGAAGAAAAGATCCTCAACCTCAAGAACGTCACGGGCCGAAGCGCCGTCCACACCCTCTACGATGTCGTGACAAACGGATTCACCTTCACCATGACCGTCGGCGGAAAGAAAAAGAGCGTCAATCGGGAAGAACTGATGACCTACGTGCGGAACCCGAAGGCTCCTGTCCGTCAAGCTGCCTATCAGGAACTCTATCGAGTCTTTGCGACCCAGCGCGACTTGTTGGGAGAGATCTACAAAACGCTCGTGAATGATCTGAAATCGGAAAACCTCGGGCTCCGCCGTTTTTCTTCTCCCATCGCCAGTCGCAATCTCAGCAACGACGTACCGGACCAGGCCGTCGACGTCCTCCTGGCGTCCTGCGGGAAGAACGCCGACATCTTTCAAACCTATTTCAAACTCAAAGCCAAGATCTGCAAAATCAAGTCGATGAGCCGATACCACCTCTACGCTCCACACCGGACAGAGACAAAAAAATACCGATACGCTGATGCCATCACAATGGTGCTCGACGCGTACCGGGGCTTTTCGCCTCGCCTGGCGGATTTAGCGGAGCAGGTGTTTCGAGATCGACATATCGATGCCCCGACACGCCCCGGCAAACTGGGCGGCGCCTACTGCTACAGCATCGTTCCAGGCATGACACCCTATGTCATGCTGAACTACACAGGGGAAGCCCGAGACATTGCGACTATGGCCCACGAACTCGGCCATGCCGTCCATGGCATGCTGGCCAAAGACCATTCTACCTTCACCTTCCATTCAACCCTGCCCCTGGCGGAAACGGCATCCGTCTTCGGTGAGCGCATACTCTCCGACGCATTGATGTCCCAGGAACGGGACAAAGCCGTTCAGCAAGGCCTTCTGTTGGGCCAATTGGACGACATTTACGCCACCGTACTGAGGCAAGCCTACTTCGTTCGTTTTGAAAAGTTGGCCCATCAGATGATCGCGGACGGTG
Source organism: Nitrospira sp. (assembly GCA_019636945.1). Classification (GTDB taxonomy): domain Bacteria; phylum Nitrospirota; class Nitrospiria; order Nitrospirales; family Nitrospiraceae; genus Nitrospira_D. The sequence continues at coordinate 4,289 of JAHBWO010000127.1, forward strand.
CAACGGCCGATCAATTGGCGAAGACCTATGGACAGGAGCTGCGGCAACAGTTTGGTAAGGCCGTCAACGTGCCGGATGAATTCCAATGGGAGTGGCTGACCATTCCCCATATTTTTGCCAGCCCATTCTACTGCTACGCCTACAGCTTTGGGAACTTGCTCGTGCTGGCACTCTACCGCATGTACAAGGAACAAGGCCCTGCGTTTGTCCCGAAGTATCTGGATCTCCTGGCCACCGGCGGTTCGCAGTCGCCACAGCAAATCCTCGCTACCGTCGGTGTCGATATGACTTCCGAAGCCTTCTGGCAATCGGGGTTCGATACGATCCGGGAGATGGTCGAACAGCTGGAAGAAACGATGTAAGTCACAAGATTGGTGGTGACAGAGATGATGTCAGGCATCGCGTCGGGAAGCCGAAGGACGACTGCGAAGAGGCGGGATGTCATCCTCCTGCAAGTCTCGCCACTCCCCGGGTTTGAGATCGCCTAGACGAACGGCGCCAATGGCGATACGAACCAGCCGCAAGGTGGGATGACCGACCGCTGCCGTCATGCGGCGAACTTGACGATTCATACCTTCATGGATCGTGATCTCCAGCCAGGCCGTTGGGACGTGTTTCCGAAACCTGATCGGCACTGAACGTTCAGGCAGCATTGGCTCCTCAGCAAGCAGCCTCACCGTTGCTGGTCTCGTCCGCGTTCCGCCTAGCACGACTCCTTGGCTGAGTTGTGTAATGGCTCGTTCATTGGGGACTCGTTCCACCTGCACCAGATACACTTTCGGTAGCTTATGCTGTGGGTCGGTAATCCGGTGGGCAAGGTTGCCATCCGAGGTCAAGATCATGAGTCCCTCGCTGTCCTGATCAAGACGCCCCGCCGCATAGACATCGGGCATGCTGACATAATCCGCCAGCGTCGGTCTCCCCTCTGAATCGGTAAAACATGGTAGCACCCCGTAGGGCTTATTGAATGCGATGGTGCGGACAGACATGCTCACCTCGAGCGCTATGCCGATCGTTTAATTCCATCTGCTATCCATTTCCAGCCAGACAGACTCGGAAATGGGCACCAAATAGGCCTCTAGGAGAGCGTTTTGGACGAGTTGACAGAATACCCACCATCTGGCATACTGAGAATGCTTCTCATAATCGCAAAAGGGGGAATTCCATGTACATGTGCCTGTGCAAAGGAATCACCGAATCGGAGGTCCGAGCGGCGGGTCGGGCCGGAATCGTGATGGCCAACCAACTCAAAACCAAGTTTGACCTCAAGTGTCACGGCTGTTGCGGACGCTGCGCCAAGAACATCCATGAATTTGTCGAGGTCGCCGCGCAAGGAGCCGCCACCTCCTGCCCCAGGTGATCAACTTGTCTTCTTACTGAAACCGCACCGAGACGTTCACCGCTTCACCGCACAGCACTCTTCCTCCGGATACGGCTCCATTCCAATTGCTCCTATATGTTTGTCGATGGAAGATGTCTGCGCAAGAATCAGTTTACTTGGAAGGAGCTCTACTGATCAGTTTGGCGACATCTGCGACTCGTTGACCCAGAGCCCTCGCATCGGCCAGTTCGTTCTTGTCTATCCCCGGACTGTCGCCTTCTGTTGTGGCGGATGCTCCGAATGCACCTCCGCCGCTTACTACGATCATCTGATTGCCCAGCATGGCGGCAAGAATCGTCAGCATCGTCACTTCCTTGCCGCTGGAGACCTGTCCTCCGGTCGCAAACGCCGCACCAACTTTGTTCTTCATTTTGAACTCGGGAAACACACCGAACTTGAACTGCCAATTGTCGAAGAACGTTTTGACCTCTCCGGACATGTTGGACCAGTAGACCGGTGACCCAACGATCACCGCATCGGAGGAGAACAGATCTTCCGCCGTGACCAGATTTACACGTCTAAGCACCACCACGGTATTCGGCACAGACCGGGCCCCCTCAACGACCGCCTCCGCCATCCGCTCTGTATTGCCGGAAGATGAGTGGTACGTCACGAGAATCTTCACGACCGGAAAGGCCTCGTCCGCCCAGGATCTCGAGGCACAGCCGGTGGAGAGTGTGAAGAGCAGCAGGGCTATAGCAATGAAAGACAGGGAGGGGGTTGGAGACGAATGCTGCGTGCAGAGTGCGGCCACAGGGTGATGGTCCAGATAAAAAACGGTCAGATGCTTAGTGTCGGAATGTCTCTTCCTCCATATGCTCTTCCACCGACACTTCGGTCAGCGTTCCCCGATAGGTGCAGCGGTGACAACGAATCCGCCACTCCTCGATCCATTTCTCCTGAACATAAGACTGACGACACCCAGGACACACGAACACGCCTTTTTTGTACAACACCCGCCGCTTCTCTTGCATAAGTTCCTCGCTTGATTAGCGCTGGAGAATCGCACAAGACGCGACGAGATTGCAACATGATGGGACCCATCACCAGCCTCACCCAGCCAGCCTTCTTGACTGAAGAAGGTCGCGATCATTAGGATGCACTGATGCGCCAAACACTCTCAGCTGGGCTTGTTCTCTATCTCGTCATCACCGGTGGATTCCTTGCCATCGACGTACCGGCAAGCCGCGCCGCAGGATCTGACCTGGTCTCCATTCAAACGCCGTCTGGCGTCACGATCAAGGCCGAGGTCGCCGACACGCCATTAAAGCGCTCGGTGGGGCTGATGTATCGAGACCACCTCAAAAAGGACCACGGCATGCTGTTTTTCTTCGGCCAACCCCAGGCCTGGAACTTCTGGATGAAGAACACCAAGATCGCGCTCGACCTCATCTGGATTGACGGGAAGAAACGCGTGACACACATTGAGCGCAATGTGCCGATTTGCACGAAGAGTGATGACTCCTGCCCGCAATATCGCCCGAACAGTGATGACGCGGTGTACGTTCTTGAGATCGCTGGGGGAACGGTTGACGGATATAAGATCGAGAAAGGATCAAAATTACAGTTCGGCCAACCCTAACTATCCAGAAAGCTACTCTGGCGCTTCAGACAACATACTGCTTCCTGATCCCAAATGAAGCCCTACCCTCAACCCTCATCTTGATCAATGCTGCCACGACCGAATTCGCCGTGAGGTAATCACACCATCGATCCGTTCAATGGTTTTCAGGACTCGATTCAAATGAGCCGTGTCGGCAACCTCTACAATAAAATCCAACTCGGCCTTGCGGTCTTCCCGCGTAATGATCTCAGCGCGGCTGATATTTGCTTTACATTCAGCGATCGCCGAGGAGACATTCGCCAACACACCGGTTCTATCTTCGGCAATGACGGCGATCTTGACCGCATGGAGGCTGGGAGCAGCAGTATCCCACTCCACCTCCACCAACCGAGCCCGGTCATAGTCCAAGGCCTCCAGATTCGGACAATCCACGGAGTGGATCGTGAGTCCTCTTCCTCGAGTGATGTAGCCTAAGATTCGATCGCCAGGAACCGGATTACAACAGCGGGACAACTGCATCAGTAAATCACGCCCACCCTTGACCTGAACACTCTGTTCTCCGCCTCGGCCGCTCAAGACCTTCTGGGATGTTGAGGGTTCAGGGACAACCGGCGTGGTCCCGGATGCCGGTGTAACCAGCCGATTGACAATCTGGGCCGTCGCAATATGCCCAAACCCAATGGCAATCGTCAGTTCATCGGTCGTTTCGTATCCTTCTTGCTTGGCAACCTCAACCAATTCGCTCGACTTCAATACTTGAGCAGGGGCCAATCCATGCCGACGGAATTCCGTCTCCAGTAATCGCCGACCGATCTCTAAGCTTCGCTTCTGCTCTTCGGCTTTGATCCAGTGTTTGATTTTTGTCTTCGCCCGTGAGGTACGGACAAACTTCAGCCAATCTTTGTGCGGCGTCTGATTCGGCGAGGTCAGAATTTCAATCGTGTCGCCGCTCTCCAGCTCGTATTTGAGCGGCACAATCTTGCCGTTCACCTTTGCTCCCACACAATGGTCGCCGACCTCGGTATGGATCGCATAGGCAAAATCAACCGGGGTCGAATCTTTCGGCAGCTCTTTGACCGTTCCTTTGGGCGTGAAGACATAGACGACATCGTGGAACAATTCGAGTTTGACGGAATCCATGAACTGACGATTGTCCGGCAAATCGCTTTGCCATTCGATGAACTGCCTCAACCACCCAAAGGCTTTGCTGTCCTTATCCTGGACACGCCCCTGCTCCTTATATTTCCAATGCGCCGCAATCCCGTATTCGGCCACGCGATGCATTTCTTCCGTTCTGATCTGGAATTCAACATGTTCGCCCTTGGGTCCGACCACGGTGGTGTGGAGCGATTGATACAGATTGGATTTTGGAATGGCGATGTAGTCCTTGAAACGGCCGGGAAGCGGGCGCCACAGCGAGTGAATCACACCCAGCAGCGCATAACAGTTCATCTTCGTATCGGTAATGATCCGCAAGGCGGTGAGATCGTAGACCTCTTCGAAGGAGATCGCCTGTTTCTTCATTTTTTGATAGACGCCATAGAGATGCTTGGGTCGGCCATAGACGGCTCCGGACAAACCATGTTCTCCCAAAGCTTTCTCGACCAGTTCCCGCACCTCTTGAATGTACTGCTGACGATCTTCATCACGCTTCGCCACACGCACCCGTAACATCTCGTACACATCCGGCTTCAGGTGTTTGAGGCAGAGGTCTTCCAGTTCATTCTTCACCCACCCGACCCCGATCCGATTGGCCAATGGCGCATAGATCTCCAGGGTCTCCTGCGCAATCTCAAGACGCTTTCCCTCGCTGAGATGCTCAAGCGTTCGCATATTATGAAGTCGATCGGCGAGCTTAATGATCACGACGCGGATATCATCCGCCATCGACAAGACCATTTTGCGGAAATTCTCGGCTTGTTTCTCCTCGGAACTCTTAAACGTGATCTTCCCGATTTTCGTCACTCCATCGACGAGATGCACCACATCCTTGCCGAACTCCCGTTCCAACTCGCCGGCCGTCGCCACCGTATCTTCCAACGTATCGTGCAGCAGCCCAGCGACGATCGCCGTCACATCGGTTTTCAATGAGGTCAGCACGCCCGCCACGGCGACGGGATGTTTGACATAGGGCTCCCCGGAACGGCGTGTTTGACCTTCATGCGCCTTCGCAGAAAATTCATAGGCCTTTCGCACCATTCCAAGATCGGCATCGGGCTGATACGATTGCACCCGATCCAGCAACTGATCGATGCTCGTGACCGTTTCGTACTTCATCGGTTACTCGATTCCCGCCGCCCGTATGTCTCGAATACGCAATTGGATTCGGTCATGCCCGTTCCAGTGATTGAGCTCCGGCGTAAATGCGACATCGATCGGCGTCTTGAGCGACAATCCCTGTTCTTCGAGGGACTTCATTCCGAATCCGATACTGTCAAACGGTACCGACCCGCCCTGCCGAACCGTCATCTTCAAATGCTTCTCCCCAACGACGCGGGCCTGCAGGACGTTCAATCCCCTCACGGCAAAGGTCGGCTCTGGATTGCCCGCGCCGAATGGATGCAGCGTCCCGATTTCTCGGATCAGCTGTAACGTGACCTCGTCCAGCCGCAGTTCCGAATCCAGGTGCAACATCGGAACGGTTTGTGTCCCGCGCATCCAGGCCTCGGCCGTGGCAGCAAACCGTTCGGCGAACTCCGGTAATCGCTCTTCCTTGAGCGTCACTCCCGCGGCACTGGGATGGCCTCCAAACGCGATCAGCAGATCGCGGCATCCGGCCAATGCCTGATAGAGATCAAACCCCGGCACAGTCCTCGCTGAACCTTTACCGATCCCGTCTTCATTAATTGCAATGACGATCGTCGGACGATGAAAGCGTTCCATGATACGGGCCGCCACAATACCAACGACCCCAAGATGCCACCCTCGTGCATATAATACGATGCCTCCGGGCAACTCCCGCGACTCGACCTGCGTCAATGCCTCATCAAGGATGGTCGCTTCGAGTTCCCGCCGCCTGTGATTCAGCTGATCCAGCTCCTCGGCCAATGCGTGAGCTTCCCCTTCCGACTCTGTCGTCAACAGCCGGACTCCTTTGAGCGCCTCATCCAACCGCCCTGCGGCGTTCAACCGAGGCGCGAGTTTAAACGCGATCGTATCCGCCGCGCAGTCACGAGTCACACCGGCGACCTGCTTCAAGGCCCGGAGGCCACAACGGGATCCACGCGAAATCTGAGCCAGACCCTCGCGAACAAACAGTCGATTTTCGTCTTGGAGCGGAACCACATCGGCGATGGTCGCCAGCGCCACCAGGTCCAACAAGGACTCGAGGGGTACCGAACCAGAGCCATATGTTTGCTCATACGCCTGCACAACTTTGTACGCGAGACCACCTGAACAGAGGCCACGAAACGGATACTGCGCATCCGGCCGATGGGGGTTCATTACGGCTAACGCCGGCACCATCTCCATGTCGCTCTGATGGTGATCCGTCACGATCACATCGATCCCCAGTTGACTCGCGAGGGCAATCTCACGATGTGACGTCGTCCCACAATCGGACGTCACCAATAACGTGATACCGTCTTGCGCCAGGGCTCGAATCGCAGGCTCATTGAGTCCATACCCTTCACGCAGGCGATGCGGTACGTAGGCTCGGACGTACGCTCCGAGATCGCGAAAAAAGGACACGTACACACTGGTCGCCGACATACCGTCCACATCATAGTCGCCATAAAAACAGACGCGCTCCCGCCGTTGCATCGCCTGATGCAACCGGTCGACGGCCCGCTCGATATCGGGAATCAAGAACGGATCATGTGCTTGGAGCGGGGACATCCAGGCCAAAGCCTGGTCCACATTCGTCACACCTCGGTTGAGCAACAGCGAGGCGGTTGCGGAAGAAATGGAGAGGGCCTGCGAGAGACGGCCGCGTTGGATCGGATCAACTTGCCGAAAGACCCAGAGCTTAGACTTCACCGCTGCCTCCTTCATACACCTGGGCCATGAAACGATTCAGGATAGGACACTCAGGGAAACGAGCCAGACTCTAATAAGTCGCTGCTTCTTTGTCAAACAGCGCAGAGAGGAAACACCAACGGGGTATCGGAAAGAGGGAATGAAAGAGATTCGAAGGGAATCACCAGATTATTCACCGCCTTTTTGCACATAGTTCTTTACAAATTCCTCCGCATTCTTCTCGAGAACGTCGTCAATTTCATCAACCAGCTTGTCGATATCTTCCTTCAGCTTCTTCCCGGTCTCCACGACTTTCGGGTTGGCTTTGACCTCTTCCTTGCCTTGCGGTTCTCGTCGCGGCTCCTGCTTTCGTTCCTGCTTTTCCATTCGAGCACCTCCTGTCATCCAGGGAAATCCTCGCGGTCAGCTCGCACCTACCGATCGTACATGCACATTACTCTAGGGAACAGAAACCCGTCAAGGTAAGGGCTGAAACGAAAAGCGCCGTTTCCCATCCTGGGAAACGGCGCATCACTCGCTCAATCTCGACGCTTCTATCAGACGATCAACGAAATGATAAGAAGGGCCACGATATTGATGACCTTGATCATCGGGTTCACCGCCGGACCAGCCGTATCCTTATAGGGATCACCGACCGTGTCGCCGGTGACTGCGGCTTTGTGCGTCTCGGTGCCCTTCAACCCTTGTTCCTCGATAAATTTCTTGGCATTGTCCCAGGCACCGCCGCCGCTCGTCATCGAAATCGCGACGAACAATCCGGTCACGATGCTGCCGACCAGCACGCCACCGAGCGCCTGTGGTCCAAGCACCAGGCCGATGATCACCGGCGAAGCCACCGGGATCAAACCCGGTATCATCATCTTCTGAATGGCCGCTTGCGTCACGATATCGACGCAGGTGCCGTACTCCGGCTTGCCCGTGCCTTCCATAATTCC
>JAHBWO010000128.1 GCA_019636945.1 Nitrospira sp.
TCTCAAGAGATTCGGGCTTTTCGACGGCTGGTGGAAAAGCGCACAACCCGTGAATACCTCCCGCACGCCCAACAGCTCTACGACTGGCTAATCCGACCTCTTGAACCAGATCTGTCCCATCAGAACATCTCGACGCTGGTCATTGTCCCGGACAGCGCGCTGCGGACGATTCCGTTGGCCGCGCTTCACGACGGCACCTCATTTCTGGTCAGCAAATTCGCGCTCGCCATGACGCCGGGTCTGACATTGACCGATCCACGGCCACTCAATCGCGAGAAACTCCGCTTCCTGACCGCCGGCCTTACGACCGCAGTGCAAGGCTTCCCTGCCCTACCCTATGTGGCAAGCGAAGTGGAATCCATTCAACAGCTCTACAAAAGTGACCAACTCCTGAACAACGCCTTTCAAACATCCAGACTGGAACGGGAATTGCGTGAAGGACGGTATGGAGGTCTCCATATTGCGACCCACGGCAAGTTCTCGACCGACGTGAACGATTCCTATCTCTTGACCTTCGACGGGAAACTGACGATGCAGACACTCGATCAACTGATCGGCCTCTTTCGGTTCAGGCAAGAGCCGCTCGAACTGTTGACCTTGAGTGCCTGCCAAACCGGTATCGGCGATGACCGTGCGGCGCTCGGGTTGGCCGGCGTGGCGCTGAAGGCCGGTGCTCGTAGCGCACTCGCCACCCTCTGGTTCATCAACGATGAGGCCTCGGCCACCTTGATCTCTGAATTTTATCGACAGCTGCGCGATCCCTCGGTTTCCAAAGCCGTCGCGCTCCAGCGTGCCCAACAGAAACTTCTGAACGACCGGATCTATGGCCATCCAGCCTACTGGTCGCCGTTCTTATTGATGAATAACTGGCTCTAATCGGACGGCGCGCACCACAACTTGAAGCGCGCGGGCAACCGGTTGAAGCTGGAAAGGAGCCGTCATGAACCTCCACCATTCTTCTACGCTCATTGGAATTGCCCTGGCCCTGAGCCTCGTCAGCTCTGCCACAGGAGCGCCTGCGGCAGACCTCCCAGCGACGCCACTCACAGGGCAACAGGATGACCTGCAGCTGCCGATCTATCTTCCACCGAAGAATGTGCTTCCCCGTGCCCGAGTGGGTGGCGCATTGCGTGGGAAAGATTCGGCTGACGCTGAAATCGTGGCGCTGGTACCGGACCATATCGGTCTGACGGTGAAACAAACCCCGACGCTGAATTGGTTTTTGTCAAAACCGACCTCCTATCCGTTGAAATTCACCATCACGGATGATCGAAAGGTCCGCCCGATCTATGAAGGCCCTCTTTCAACGCCACCGGCAGCCGGTGTGCACACCATCGACCTGAAGACCTTAGGCTTGACATTGGAGCCGAACGTTCAATACCGCTGGTTTGTATCGGCCAGTCCAGATTCCGCATCCCATGCCTCAGATATCGTCGCAGGGGGGATGATCGAACGATGTGAATTCAGCGAATGTATCGTCACTATCTCACCCAAGATGACCTGTGACCAGGATAGCGTTCGTACGAATGCCACAATCGGACTCTGGTACGACGCCATGGGCTGTGTGTGCGCACTGATCGAGAAAAGCCCAACAGACCCTTCACTTCGCCGACTCCGCGCCGCCCTGCTCAGACAAGTCGGCCTCAACGGTGTAGCCGATTGGGATCTCAGCTCCATTCAAACAAAGGCAAGATGAGAAACCTTGGCCACAAATCGAGTAGATTTCGCCAATTGAATCCTTTTGGATTCAGCATGAATCGATTATGATACACCGTCTAGTGGCTTACCTGGGATCATAATCCAGACAACCCATTACGAACCTGCATGAATGTGGGTGCTTCCGTCCCAGTCATTTCCTATGAGCCGATGGCATAACGATTGCTTTAATTTGTGTAAAACATTGCTCGGTGGAGCACCAAGCAGCGAGTTGAGGCTGATCCAGGCACCGGTGACCAGATCGACGAGCAGCCGCTTGCCAAGGGAGCAGCTCCTGCACATTGAGAACGAGCTGCCTGACAGACTACAGCACAATGAGATTTGCTAAGCAGTGGACACGAGGTGATCAGTTCCCATGATTCACCCTAATCACCCGATCCGTTGTCTACCGCACGCGCTGAGATTCACCGTGCTCACGCCACCATGACGCGTACGGCCAGCCTACACCGAACACCTCTCACCGTCCCTGTCAAATTCGGATTGCGGATAGCGTTCGTGTTCGCGTCTCTACTCTGGATACTTCCGACACATCTTGAGGCTGCCGGTCTTGAGATCACCATTCTGAAGTCGTCAGATCTCAAGGCCTATAACGACGCGATCGACGGATTCAAGGCCACATCACCGGGATCCGCCATCTTTGCCGAGTACGATCTGCTAGGCGACATGGAGCGAGGTAAGCAGCTGGCAAAGCGAATCCGTACGTCGGAGTCCTCCTTAGTCGTGGCCGTTGGGTTGAAGGCAGCTCTGGCGGCCAAACTGGAAATCGATCATATTCCGATTCTCTACATGATGATTCTCGACCCGTTCAAGCATCATCTCACTGCCGGCAATATGACGGGTGTGCTGCTGGAAATTCCATCAGATCGCCAATTTAAGGTCATGCGCTCGTTCTTACCGAGCCTCCATCGCATCGGCATGCTCTATGACCCCGAGAAAAGTTCTTCAAAACTGAAAGAGGCCGAGATACGGGCGCCGGTCCAAGACTTTCTGGTACGAGGCTTTCCCGTCACGAATGAAAAGGACATTCCCCAGCAACTACGCACCCTCTTGTCCGAGTCCGACGCATTATGGCTCGTTCCCGACCCAACGGTGCTGACGGATGAGTCCATCCGCTTTATCCTGGAATCCGCGGTGGCGAAACAAGTTCCCGTGATCGCCTTCTCGACCGAATTCACGCGTCTGGGTGCACTGCTCAGTCTATCGGTCGACTACGGGGAAGTCGGCCGGGAGACGGGTCGCTTGGCAAAACGCGTTCTCAACGGCGAACCCATGATGACGCTCAAACCGGTATCGGTTCAACGCATCCACATCAGCGTCAATCAGAAGACGGCCCGCTACCTGGGTATTACGATCCCGAAGGAAGTCGAGCATCTAATCGACGAAGCCTATTGAGCGATCCATCATGTACCCCGCTCACCAAGACCAGGACGACGCTTCCCCACCGCGGCCGCGCCGCGCGTCGGGGCTCCGTCTGAAGTTCGTCTTGCTGTTCAGTCTTATCCTGATCGTGACCTGCTCGACCTTAAGCTGGTACTTTCTTGAAACCAGACATGAGGCCATGACCGCGAACTTGGAGGAAATGGGGATCATCCTCCTCACGAATACCGTCCGCAACGATCATTTTCGCGTGGCGGGAATCGTCTTGGAAGACCGCACCACACTGGATCAATTCCTGCAAAGTCTCATGAGCATCGACCACGTGGTCTACGTCATCATCACGGGATCAGACGGCCGGCTACTCAGCAGGCAAAGCAAACGTATGCAGGATATCGGTCGCACCCCATCGCTCACGCCTCCCTCGCCGATCTATCCGGACGATCAACTGTCCGACTCGTTGACTCATATTCCACTGACGACACCATTGATCACACGGCTCGTCTGGTCATCAGACCACACATTGATTCCTCAACAGACAGCCTCGGACTGGCTCGTCCCCTTCCTGATCCGGAAGGAAACACTCTATGATTTCGCCATGCCGATCTTGCGAGATACCACTCCACTCTCCTCACCATCGATCGAGCTTGAGGACAACCGGAAGGTTCCATCACCGTCCACACAGTCCCAGGTGGTGGGCATCGTCCGTATCGGGATCACTGATGCCCAAGCGAAGGCGGCTTTATCCCTCATTGTGCGCAATGTGCTCATCTTGACCGCCTTCATCATCGCAACCGGCATCCTCATCATCTACTTGCTGACCTCTCGCATTACGACCCCGCTACGCAGTCTGGCCGCTGCCACCCGTAAACTTGCAGAAGGTGAGGACACCACAGGCCTCCCTGTCTCCTCACAGAATGATGAAGTCGGACAACTCACCCATGCGTTTAATGTGATGACGCAGTCCTTGCGTGACCGTAACCAAGCAATCGGCAAGAACCTCGACACGATACACCAACAGATCAGGCAATTGACCACCATTCATCAGGCCAGCACCACCATCGCCAACACGACCCTCTTCGACAGGAATCAGTTGCTCGACACCGTGCTCCATTTGATTGTTGATAACCTTGGCTTCACTCGAATGATGGTAGTGCTTCAGACACAGGAACAGACCCACGCCTGCATTGCTAGAATTGTCGGCGTTTCGCCTGAGATTGTGGAGGGCGTTCGACGTCTTCACGTACCTATTAGCGACAATGGAGGAATTACAGCCGAACTACTTCTCCATGGGAAAGCGGTCCTGGTCCATGACGTTGAAACCGCCACCCATCGATTCTACCCCCCGATACTGGAATTGGTGCGTCGATCCGGGATCCAGTCATTCGTCGGTGCCCCGCTGCAGAGCCATGGAAAGATCCTGGGATACCTGGCAGGTGATCGTGGCACCCATCGCTGCACGGATGAAGACTTACATACACTTGTGACCATTGCTGGCCATGTCGCGGCAGCCATCGACAATGCCACGGCCTACGCTGATCTCGCCGAGTTGACTCAGCATCTCGAAGAGCGCATTGAGCAACGTACCGAGGAACTCTCTCAGGCCAATGCACAACTACAGGAACATGATCGACGTCGATCGAAATTTCTTTCCGTCGTCTCTCATGAACTACGGACACCCATGACCGCAATCCGAAGCTTTGCGGAAAACATGCTGGACGGGGTTACCGGTCCGTTGACTGATCTCCAGCACACCTATCTCACGAGGGTCCAGCACAACGTCGCACGACTCAGCAGAATCATCGCTCAGTTGCTGGACTGGTCACGTCTGGATACCAAGCGAGTCGATTTACGTTTAGAACCAGTCTGTCTCCACCAGATCGCCACGATCGCCGTTGACAGCTTACAAACGGTGGCTTCGGAGAACCAGGTCTCGCTGGTAGTTGTCCCCAGTGAATCCCTGCCGCTGGTTCTTGGGGATCGCGATAAATTAGAGCAAATCTTCGTCAATCTGATCGGTAACGCCATCAAGTTCACCCAGCCAGGCGGTCAGGTATGGGTTGAATCCTGTGTCTCATCACCAGATGTCGTTCGGATGTGTGTGGCCGACACCGGTTGTGGGATCGATGAGACTCACCTCGCGAACATCTTTGAAGAGTTCTCCAAGGTGCCGTCAGCGATGCCCTCATCACAAGGGGCCCAACTCGGTCTCTGGATTACCAAGACATACGTAACGATGCATCATGGCCGGATCTGGGTCGAGAGTCAGCCTGGGGCAGGGTCTCACTTCTACTTTGCACTCCCAACGCGTGAGTCCCTGGATCAGCCTCAACCGAACCCGAACGAACCCGTGTCAGCTGATGGTACTCAGCACTGGCACATGTCTTTCTAGAAAGGAGCCTCCACCGATGCGTGCGAAAATCCTCATTGTCGATGACGATCGCGATATCCTCCTCGGCTTGGAAAATCGCGTCACATGGATGGGCCACGAACCGGTGACAGCCACAAATGGGCAGGAGGCGCTCCGACTGATCCAAGAGGAACAACCCGACCTTGTCTTATTGGATTTGGAGCTTCCGTTACTCTCGGGACTTGACGTCTTGAAACACGTCAGCCAAACATCCGCACACACCGAGCCCCCGGATGAGAAACCCCATCCAACCTCAGGAACCTATACGACGCCCCTCATTGTGATGCTGACCGCATACGGAACGATCGAACGCGCAGTGCAAGCTATGCAGCTGGGAGCCTTTGATTTCGTCCCCAAGCCATTCACCTCGGACCATTTGACCGTGGTCATCAACAAAGCACTCGACACCGTGATACTGCACCGTCAGGTCGCCACCCTCCGCAAGGAGGTCGAGAATCAATTCCAGCCGGCACTCACCACCAATAAGCATATGGCGGCACAGCTCGCTGTCGCCAAACAAGCGGCCTCTTCACCCGTCACCGTTCTCTTGCTGGGTGAAACGGGCACCGGAAAAGAAGTTGTCGCACGGGCCATCCATCGATGGAGTCCGCGATCCAGCAGACCCTTTGTCGCAGTGAATTGTGCAGCCTTCCCCGAGAACCTCTTGGAGAACGAGCTATTCGGCCACGAAAAGGGCGCATTCACCGGAGCCATCAAACGAGAACCGGGGAAAATTGAAATCGCCGAGGGCGGCACCGTGTTTCTCGACGAAATCGGCGATATGCCACTGACCATGCAAAGTCATCTCCTGCGAGTGCTGAACGACCGAACATTCTACCGAGTGGGCGGTACTCAGGAAGTGCGGGCCGACGTGAGGTTCATCGCAGCAACGAACAAGAATCTTCAGCAGGCGATTCGTCAAGGTACGTTCCGTGAGGATTTGTATTTCCGCCTTGCGGTCATTACCATCAACCTCCCCCCGCTGCGCGATCGCCTGGATGATCTGCCGGCGCTTGCCGAGCATTTCCTGACTCAACCTGGAAAACATGGACTCAATCGTCGCTGTACGCTCAGCGATTCGGCTTTGCAACGGTTGCACGCCTACTCCTGGCCTGGAAACGTACGTGAACTCGAGAACGTCCTCACCCGTGCCCTCGTCCTCTGTCCTGGTGACACCATCGGCCCGGAGCATCTCTCGTTGATGACCGTACCGCTCCCGACGGACGATTCGTCCTCGACCAATCAGGACCTCTCTTCCGACATGGTGTTTGTCTCCTACCACCAGAGTATGGACGCCTATAGCCAAAAGCTCATTGAGACTGCCCTACGGAGGAACGGCTGGAACCAAACCAAAGCGGCAACAGAGTTGGGACTCCAGCGCACCTACTTGACCAAACTGCTCAGGCAGAAACAGATTCCGGCAAAACCACCTGCTTCTACATCTGCAGATTAGCGGGCTGCGTGTTCCGCTTTTGAGAGCTTCTCTCTCATCCCAGGTTGAGACGGATCGCAGGCTTTCGACAATATGCTCCACCGTGAAGTCCCATAGCACGACGGCTGTGAAACTCCACAGCAAGCTGTGTTCACGAAACGAGGCCTCGCCTCGCAATGCGCATAGCTCATCAACTTCCACTCACATCGCTTCACACCTGTATCGATTCAGATCCATGACAGAATCGTTTTCGATCCAGAATCGCATGGTCTCCATGTCGTCCCCCTACCCCTAACTCATTACGATAGCTGGCCTTCTCCCAGCCATACATCTTGGCACAAGTCATGCTCCCAACATAGCCTCAAGATACCGTACTTTTCCCAAGCGTGAACTGCCTTAGGTGTGAGAGCACCCTATCGGCGAACAGCGGGAGAGTGATGTGTTTTCGAGGATGTATGCGTTGGCTTCATCTGACAAGAGCGGAAACGGAATAACAAAGAACAGGATTCCGTCATCGGAAAGGAGGGAAACACATGAGGAGTGAGCTCACGATCCTGGCACTATGGGCAACCATCTATATCACCGGCCTGATACTGGCTATGTTCCTGATTGCCGTGGTGTTGTACGTCCTTCAATAACAGCGACAATCTCGTCATGAGTCGTGAAACACACCCGTGGCTTTGAACGGTGCCCCTCACCACATTGCGCGTGACGAGTCGTCGCCCATCAATCAGCTTGTTAAAGAACTCAGACCCCATAGACCGTCGAGCCCGTGCAGGCTCGACCTGAAGCGAAGCCGGAGGCGTCGAAGAACGAACCCGAAACAATCCCACACGAGACGATTCGACAGGCTTACCGTCCTGAGCAGAGTTGAGAGACGGGCGTGCCTGTCCTCTCACGTACTTCAAGTGAGTTGCCCAGTGGTTGAAGGGGAACCATCAAAACGCGATGGTGTATGGACGAAGAATGGAGGAAAGAACAGAGAAGCTACCCATACCAAAGAAACAATTTTTCCAAGAGAAGGCTGGTTGGTCGGGGCGAGAGGATTTGAACCTCCGACATCCTGCTCCCAAAGCAGGCGCGCTACCGGGCTGCGCTACGCCCCGACGGATTAATTTTCGTTAAGCTCCAGCTTTCTCCCGTTTACCTGACTGCGTCGACTCCGTCACCCATGCTCACTGTAACCGGCGCCTCAAAGCTGCCGTTCCAACCAAGCTCGCATCTGGGCAAACGCTTTGGCTCGATGACTAATACAATTCTTCTCTTCAATCGTCAACTGGGCAAGCGATTTTCCATACTCCGGAACCAGAAATACCGGATCGTACCCAAACCCTCGATCTCCGATAGGGTGTTCCGCAATGGCACCTTCGAGACTCCCTTGAGTGACGTGGATATCGCCACCGGGAAAGGCAATCGCGGCCACCGTCAGAAACCGTGCGTGCCGTGCCCCTTTCGGGACCCCCTCAAGCTCGCTTAACAGCTTGCGACAGTTATCCTCGTAGGTCGCATGCTCTCCCGCATAGCGAGCGGCAAACACACCGGGTCGGCCTCCGAGTGCATCGACCTCCAGGCCTGTGTCATCAGCCACCGACGGAAGACCGGTCGAACGAGCGACTTCCCTGGCTTTCTTGATGGCGTTGGCTTCGCAAGTCTCCCCATCCTCTTCCACTTCCGGGACAGCAGAAAACTCCGCCAAGGTGCGGATGTGAATTCCCAACCCTCCGAGCAACGCCGCAAGCTCTCGTCCTTTGTCAGGATTCCGGGTAGCGAGAACAAGCTCTTTGAGTGATTCCTTAGTCAAGGGCACCGATCAACTCTTGCTGAATGGTCGTGAGCCGCTGAATGGCTTGCCAACTCAACGCCAGAAATTCATCCATATCCTGTTTCGCAAACGGCGTCCGCTCCGCGGTACCCTGCACTTCGACATACCGACCACGACCGGTCATCACCACGTTCATATCCACTTCCGCCATGGAGTCCTCGCTGTAGGCGAGATCCACCATGACCTCTCCCCCGACTTTCCCGACACTAATGGCGGCCAAGTAATCCGTCAACGGCAACTTCTTGATGAGTTCCTTCTTCTTCAAGACCGTGCAGGCATCGGCCAGCGCAAGGAACGCGCCGGTAATTGAGGCCGTCCTGGTTCCGCCATCGGCTTGGATCACATCACAGTCGATCCAAATAGACCGTTCACCCAGTTGCGATAAATCGGTGACGGACCGCAGAGCACGTCCGACCAACCGTTGAATTTCAAGCGTTCTCCCGCCTTGCTTCCCCTTCACGGCCTCGCGAGGCGATCGCTCATGCGTCGCGCGCGGCAACATCGCATATTCCGCAGTCACCCAGCCGCTGCCTTTTCCCTTGAGAAACGGGGGCACTTTCTCTTCTACCGAGGCGGTACAGATCACCTTGGTATCTCCCATTTCAATCAGCACTGATCCTTCCGCATGCTTGGTAAAATTCCGCGTCACTTTGACGGGGCGGATCTGATCCCGCCGACGCCCATCGAACCGTACCATCCCTGAAATTCCACTCATGCCTTGTCCCTTCCTCAAGATAGGGACCGGATTATAGTGAAGGCCCTACGAAAGCGCAAACCATCTTCATTCTCCCCTACCGCAATAAAGGACTCGATCGCCCTGGGGACGGCGGTTCGACTGAACAATCCAGGCTATTTGTTCAAAACCACCCGATAACATTGGCGAATTCTGTACAATCGCTTGACGTAGAAGCAGAAGCATTCTACAGACTGAGTACGATACTGAAGTCTCAATCACCCTAAACTCCAATCCAGATGGGTTGATTCTTCAAGTGCATGATCATCACAACAGACTGAGCGGAGGAGTCTGGTTCGCGACAAGTCTCAGGCGTTCGGCACACAATGTGCACTCCCCCTGCTATCCCTCTGTCGATGATTCAAGTCGGCAGCAAATACACCGATAGGGAATTAACACGGCGAGCCTCAACCGCTACGAAACCAGCAAGACCCGATCCATGACAGTTCTCCTGGACCAGACAACACACCAGACGCTCCTCGATAATCGGCTCATTCTTGTGGTCGACGATGAGGAACCGATCCGCCGTCTGCTCGCGTATCTCCTGCAGTCCCATGGCTACACAGTCGAAGGGGCGGCTGATGCCCGAGAGGCCAGACAGAAGCTGGCCGCCCAGCCCTACGCCTTGATGTTGTGCGATGTCAATATGCCCGGCGAATCCGGTATGGACCTCGTCCGGCATGCGCTCACGGCACATCCCCATACGGCGGCCATCATGGTGACCGGCCTCGACAGTTCTGTTCTGGCCAACGCCGCGCTCGACGTGGGTGCCTTTGGATACATCGTCAAGCCGTTTGAATCCAACGAAGTGTTGATCGACGTCGCCAACGCGCTGCGGCGACGCCGGCTCGAATTGGAAAACCGTCATCATCGGGAAAACCTCGAGGATATCGTCAGGACCAGAACGCTTGCGCTCCAGCAGGCGTTGGAGTGGCTCGAACGCACGGAAAAAGAGCTGCGCTTGTCACGAGAGGAAACGATCCAGCGGCTGGCCATTGCCGCTGAATTTCGCGACAACGCAACGGCCCAGCATGTCCAACGCATGAGCCACTATTGTGAACTGCTGGCCCGCAAAGCCGGCCTCTCACCGGAACGATGCGATTTGATCCGTACCGCCAGTCCCATGCACGACATCGGAAAAATCGGCACACCGGATCACGTCCTCTTGAAACCCGGCAAGTTCACCGAGGAAGAATTCGGGGTCATCGCACAACATGCGGAAATCGGGTATCGGATTCTGAGCGGGTCGGATGCCGAACTGCTCAAAGTCGCGGCGGTCATTGCCTATACCCACCATGAGCGTTTCGACGGAACAGGATATCCTCGAGGCTTGAAGGGCGAAACCATTCCAATCGAGGGCCGTATTGCCGCCATCGCCGACGCCTTTGACGCACTCACAACCCAGCGGGTCTATAAGCCGGCATTTGAACTAGGGCATGCGATCGATCTCATGCGCAAACACCGGAGCGCGCACTTCGACCCGGAACTCCTCGACACCTTTATCGCATCGACGGATGAGCTCACCCGCATCCATGATCAGTACGCTGATCGCACCGACACGACACCTCGCACCGAGACCTAACAGCAGGCTGAACCATCCACCCCCTTCGTGGCCCGTTGTTGCACGTTTGAGGTTTCATGTTTCAGGTTACCCGCAAACTTGAGACATCAAACGTGAAATATGAAATCTGAAACGTCTGAATTCAAGAACGAGATACGCTTCACAACCGACCGCGTTGCGCAATTCCCTGCAATTCGTTGACCACCTGTGGCACTGCCGATATACTTTTTTACTCACCAGGTCCCCTGGTTATCGTCTTGACTCCCCGATGTCATGTCTCGAAGGATGGTCGATGATGGCAAGAAAATTGACGGCCGTTCGTAAACGCCCCCGTAGTCGAAACTGGCTCGCCTACCTCTGCGAAGCCCTTGTGAGCTCAGGTGCCATGCCGACCTGGGAAGCGGCCACCTACCTCACGGAAAACCTCTTCGGAGAAAAACCGAACCCCCATCTCTTGGCGCCGGTGACTCCTCATGAACTGACAAAACAATTCCTGCAACGCCTCTACCAACCGATCGTAGAAGCGGCTTCGCGTGATGTCACGCTTTCCCCCGCCGCTACGATACACCTCTTCACCG
Source organism: Nitrospira sp. (assembly GCA_019636945.1). GTDB lineage: Bacteria > Nitrospirota > Nitrospiria > Nitrospirales > Nitrospiraceae > Nitrospira_D. The sequence continues at coordinate 11,627 of JAHBWO010000128.1, forward strand.
ATATCAGTTTGACCGGCAACTCGGCCGTCTTGGTCGTTCTGTTCCAGGGACACGCAAAGCCCAAACAGCTGGTCCTGTTCGACGCCGCCAAGGCCTGGGATCTCGTGTTTTCCGATGCGGAAGCCTTCAACACCTGGGCAGAAGAGCGGTATCGTCTGCTCGTCAACGCGCTGCGCACAGCCTTGGCGACGATGGATGAAGACCTGCTCACCGCCATCTGAGCATCACCTGCCTCTGAACACTGCCCTTCGTGATGCATAATTCGTGAAGCGTAACTCATTCCTTCGCTGAAGAATTTCAAGTTTCAGGTTCAATGTTTCACGGAGTAAGTTTCATGTTTCTGGTTCCATGTTTCATGTTTATACAG
>JAHBWO010000129.1 GCA_019636945.1 Nitrospira sp.
CCCTTGGCCTTCCAGTGATCGACCGCTTTGGTGATCTTCAGCTTGTCGACACGACCGACCATTTCGTTGATGGTTCTGAAACCGAGCTTCGCCATCAACTGCCGCGCCTCTTCTGCAACAAAGAACAGATAGTTGACGATATGTTCCGGCTTGCCGTTGAACTTCTTGCGTAATTCAGGATCTTGCGTCGCAATTCCGACAGGGCAGGTGTTCAGATGGCACTTGCGCATCATGATGCAGCCTTCGACAATCAGCGGGGCCGTCGCGAATCCGTACTCTTCTGCGCCAAGCAACGTGGCGATGACCACGTCTCTGCCGGTCTTCATCTGGCCATCTGTTTCAACACGGATACGCCCTCGCAGGTCGTTGAGCACCAATGTCTGGTGCGTCTCTGCCAACCCAAGCTCCCAAGGGATGCCTGCGTATTTAATGGATGAGAGCGGCGACGCACCTGTTCCACCGGAATCTCCGCTGATGAGGACTTTGTCTGCATGGGCCTTCGCGACACCGGCCGCCACCGTCCCGACACCAACCTCCGATACCAACTTCACCGAGACACCGGCATCAGGGTTGGAATTTTTCAGGTCAAAAATCAACTGGGCCAAATCCTCGATCGAATAGATGTCGTGATGAGGCGGAGGCGAGATCAGTTGCACACCAGGTGTGGCATAGCGAAAGCGGGCGATGTTCTCGTCCACCTTATGACCTGGCAACTGACCACCTTCTCCCGGTTTGGCCCCCTGCGCCATCTTGATCTGCAGTTCCCGCGCATTCACAAGATAATGCGCCGTGACTCCGAATCGGGCCGACGCTACCTGCTTAATGTAACTATTCTTGGAATCGCCGTTCGGCATGGGACGGAACCGCTCTGGGTCTTCCCCCCCTTCGCCCGTATTGCTCTTGCCGCCAAGCCGATTCATCGCGATTGCAAGAGTTTCATGCGCCTCTTTGCTGATCGAACCGAAGGACATGGCACCGGTGTTGAAGCGCTTCACAATTTCCTTCGCCGATTCCACTTCTTCAATCGGAATGGGCTGAGGGTCGAACTTGAAGTCCAGCAGACCACGCAGGTTCGAGCGCCGCTTGCCCTCATCGTTCACGACCTGCGCAAACTCCGCGTACGTCTTCGGGTCGTTTGAGCGGCTGGCATGTTGTAGCTTGTAGATCGTTTCCGGATTCCAGTTATGATGCTCACCCTGGATGCGATAGTGAATCTCGCCCCCGAAATCGAGCTGGCGGATCGCCGCCGGCTCATAGGCTACGCGGTGGCGACGCAGTGTCTCTTCGCCTATTTCGCGGATCCCGACTCCTTCCACGCGCGATGGGGTTCCTGTGAAGTAACGGTCAATGAGCTCGCGATTCAACCCGATCGCCTCGAAGATCTGTGCACCGCAGTAGGACTGCACGGTAGAGATTCCCATTTTTGAGAAGATCTTGAGTAGGCCCTTGTTGATCGCCTTGATGAATTTTCCTTCCGCCGTCTGCGCGTCGAGCCCTTCGGGTAGGTAATTGTCACGTTCCATATCGACGAGCGATTCAAACACAAGATACGGGTTGATCGTCCCGGCACCGTACCCGATCAAACAGGCGAACTGATGCACATCACGTGGTTCGCCCGTTTCCAAGATCAACCCTACTTCGGTTCTTGTACACTCCCGAACCAGATGGTGGTGGACGGCAGAAATACCGACCAAACTTGGGATCGGTGCCCACTCCTCGTTCACACCACGATCGCTCAGGATCAGGAACTTGTACCCTTCCTTGATGGCATGCGAGGCCTGTTTGCAGAGATCATCGACCGCCTCACCAAGCCCATCCGGACCTTCAGCGACACGGAATAACATCCTGAGCGTCTTGCTTTTGAAGTGCGGGTCCGAAATACCACGGATCTTTTGCAAATCGGCGTTCGTCAGAATCGGCTGCTGCACCTTAATGCGGCGGCAAGACTCAGGCGATTCATCCATCAAGTTCGGCTTCGGACCGATGTTGGTCACCAGCGACATCACGAGCTGTTCCCGAATCGGGTCGATCGGCGGATTCGTGACCTGTGCAAAGAGCTGCTTAAAGTACTTGAACAGGAGTTGAGGCCGATCGGACAGCACCGCCAACGGAGTATCGGTCCCCATCGAAGAAATCGCTTCTTCGCCCGTCACGATCATCGGCGTGATGACCATCTTCAGTTCTTCGACCGTGTACCCGAAGGCCTGCTGCCGCTGGCGAATCGTCGGGTGATCCGGCTGGGGAACGTTCAGCGGGTCCGGTAACTCGTCCAGTGAGACACCGTACTGCGTGACCCAACTACGATAGGGCTTGCGCCCGACGATACCGGCCTTAATCTCTTCGTCATCGATGATGCGGCCCTGCACCGTATCGACGAGGAACATTCGTCCGGGTTGGAGTCGGCCCTTCATCCGAATCTCTTTCGCGTCAGCCGGCAAGACGCCGGCCTCCGATGCGAGGACCACGAGCCCGTCGGTCGTCACGTGATACCGGCAGGGGCGCAGTCCATTTCGATCCAACGTGGCGCCGATCAATTTCCCGTCGGTGAAGCATACAGCCGCAGGCCCGTCCCACGGCTCCATCATGGCCGCATGATATTGATAGAACCCACGGCGATCCAGATCCATCTGAGGATTCGCCACCCATGGTTCGGGAATCAGCATCATCATGGCATGCGGCAGCGAACGGCCGCCAAGCAGCAAGAACTCCAGAGCGTTGTCCAAACAGGCTGAGTCGCTTTGATCCTCGGAAACGATGGGAAAAAGTTTTTCCATGTCCTTCCCGAAGAGCTCCGAATGAAGCCGGCCTTGGCGCGCCTTCATCCAATTGACGTTCCCCTTGAGCGTATTGATCTCGCCGTTATGGCACACATACCGATAGGGATGGGCCCGCGGCCAGGTGGGAAACGTATTGGTGCTGAAGCGCGAGTGCACAAGCGCGAGGGCGCTTACCATCCGTTCATCGGTGAGATCCTGATAGTAGGCCGCCATTTGATGCGGCAACAACAACCCCTTATAGACGATGGTGTTGGCGGACAAGCTCGGAACATAGAAGTGCTCTCGCCCTTGAATGGCCGACTCTGCCACAGCCTTTTCAACTCGTTTGCGAACCACATACAGCTTTCGCTCAAACTGCGTTTCGTTGAACGCATCTCGCGCGATGAAGACTTGCCGCATGAACGGCTCGGTCGTTCGTGCAAGAGCACCGATCTGATCGCTCTTGACCGGCACATCACGCCAACCAAGCAGGCGCAGACCTTCCTCTGCAATGATCTCAGTGAATACCTTCTCGCAGAGCCGTCGAGAGTCGGTAGTGGGAGGCAGAAACAGCTGGCCGACTCCGTACTCACCCACCTCAGGCAATACCACACCCGTATCACCCGCAACCCGCTTCAAAAACGCATGAGGAATCTGTAGCAGAATCCCTGCTCCGTCTCCGGTATGAGCATCAGCACCCTGTGCCCCTCGGTGTGTCAAATTCTCTAAAACTTGAAGTCCCTTACGGACAATGTCATGGGATTTCTTCCCTTTGATGTTGACGACAAAACCAATCCCACAGGAATCCTTCTCATGTTGAGGATCGTAGAGCCCCTGTCGGTTTGGAAATCCGGGAATATTCATAGATCTATCTCGTTCAAACAATGGACGTTTTTCTATATTATGGTGTGAGGAACGGAGCAAGGAAACACCCCTGAGTGGACACACCCTCCCATCCGTATACAGGGTGGACCTCACCCACATGGGTTACCGTGATGGGAACTTACTGGATGGGTCCTTCCTCTGTCAAGATTGCGTTAGCCTTATACCCCTTTCATTTGCTTGACTTTATTTCCTTGGCTGCCATACCATCCGCCGCATGACACAAGGTCCAGTCATCGCGACCCTGCACAACATGTCGGATGTGTGGGAGTCCTATCGGAGTGAGCTGGACGGAGTGGAGGATCGCGTACGGAAGAACCTCGATTCCAGCGTGACCTTGGTCAATACCGTCGCCGCACACATCCTGAGCGGCGGAGGGAAACGGGTCAGGCCTCTCCTCTTGCTCCTCTCCGCCCGCCTCTGTGGGTATACCGGAGCTGAACATCACCAACTTGGCAGTATTGTTGAATTCATCCATACCGCTACCCTCTTGCACGACGATGTCGTGGATGATGCCGATCTCCGGAGGGGAAGACGAACCGCGCGCAAGGTGTGGGGAAACCAAATCAGTATTCTAGTCGGAGACTACCTCTATACGAAAGCGATGTGCAAAGTCGTCGAGTTTCAGAGTCAGGGGATTAATGAAGTCCTTGCCGAAGCCTGCAAGAAGATGGCAGAGGGGGAAGTGTTGCAGCTCTACTACAACGGAAATCCCTCCATGCCCGAGATCGATTACATCAAGATCGTCGAACACAAGACGGCGGGGTTGATTGCAGCGGCTTGCCGTATGGGAGCCATTCTCGCCGAAGCATCCGAACCGCAACAGGACGCGCTGTTTCGCTTCGGCCAATATCTCGGCATCGCCTTCCAAGTGGCAGATGACACGCTGGATTACATTGCAAACGGCGAATCACTCGGCAAAACGATCGGGCAGGACCTCCGACAGGGAAAGGCGACGCTGCCGTTGCTGCATTTGTTACAGCAATGCTCCGAACAGGACCGTCAGATGATCAAAGATCGCATGGAGACGCGGACACTGAGCACGACGGATTTAGAGCGCATTCTGTCACTGATGGCCAATTTCGGGTCGATTACCTATGCCATGGATCGCGCCCGCGCGTACATCACGGCCGCGAAGGATGAACTGGACTGCTTCGAGGATAGTACGGCGCGACGCGCCCTATCCGTCGCTGCGGACTATATGATTACCCGAGACCGGTAACAGTCTTCCCGCCGATCGGAACAACGCCAGGCCGTGGGAGCGGCACGGCATCGGGCGAAAGGACCCCGCTCTCTCCTGTAACCATCAAACCGGCGTCGCTGTTCCGAACACGACATTGCCAGGGAGTTGCTCATGTCACAGGTTTTTCCGTTCCACGGTGTGCGGTACGATCAGACGCTCGTCGGAGCAATCACGGAGGTCATCGCCCCACCATACGATATTATCGATGCAGCCGGACAGAAACAACTCCATGACCGACATCCCCACAATATCATCCGCATGGAACTGGGACTCGACCAGCCCGGTGACAGTGCGGCGCACAACCGCTATACCCGTGCGGCTGCAACGCTCCAAAGCTGGATCACGGAAGGGATCCTCAAGCGTGATGCGCAACCGACCATCTATTACCACACAATCGAATATCGTCCACCCTACTCAGCTCCCGACGCTCCCACGAAAGTGCTGCGTGGATTCCTGGCATTGGTCAAACTGGAGGCGCTGGACTCCGGGCACATCTATCCCCATGAGAACACGCGTGCGGCAGCGAAGACCGATCGGCTCAATCTCATTGAGGCCTGTCGAGCGAATTTCAGCCCAATCTGGTCGCTGTACTCCGATCCACAGGGAATCATCATCCACCTTTTGGAAACCGAGACAAACGGCAAACCAGCCTGCTATGACTTCCAGGACGAAGCCGGTTGTCGAGAACGCCTGTGGACTGTCACCGACAACCGCGTGCTGAAACAGATCACCGAGGCCATGCAGAGCAAGCCGCTGTTCATTGCTGACGGCCACCACCGCTATGAAACGGCGTTGAATTATCAAAAGCTCCGGCGACAACAGGCGTCTACGCCGACAGGCCTACAGCCCTATGACTCAGTCCTCATGCTGCTCGCCCCGCTTGAGGATCCAGGATTGACGGTGTTACCCACACACCGGGTCACCACCACCCCGTTACCTCCGTTTGAACAGATCAAGCAAATGCTGGGCGACGAGTTTGAGTTTCGAGAATTTCCCTTTACCCCATCCTCACGCCACCAGATTTGCACACAATTCCTCACCAGCCTACGGACGGAAGGGATGAAGGCGCCGGTGTTTGGCCTGGCAAGACAAGGGGATCCTCGATACGTAACCCTCACGCTGAAGCCGAGTCATCGGCCTTCCGCAACGGCTTCACCTCGCACTAAACTCGACGTCTCCCTGCTGCAGCAGCTCATCGTCACCAAACTCTGCCGAACCCAACAGGAGCAGGAGGCGATTCTTTACACCAAGGATGATCTTGAAGCCCTCGATTGGGTGCACCGTGGAACAGGGACCGGAGCCTTGTTGCTGAACGCGACCAAAGTCAGCGAAGTCCAGGCCGTCGCAGCGGCGGGAGAACGCATGCCGCACAAGTCCACGTATTTCTATCCGAAACCGTTGACCGGGCTCGTCATCAATGTCATGGGTGGGCAGTGAGGGGTTGTCCGCGCGAGCATACGACAGCACCGTTGCTTCACGTTTGACCCATCACACCTCACGTCTGATGTATGAACGCAAAGATTCTCATCGTTGACGACGATCCGGACATCGTACTGATGCTGGAGGATCGACTGCAGGCCTCCGGATACGAGACCGTTACCGCACTTGAGGGACAGCAGGCCCTTGATCTCATCGTGCATGAGTCGCCTCACCTCGTCCTGCTGGACCTGACACTCCCCAAGCTCTCCGGCCTCGATGTGCTCAAGCGCTTGGCTCAGATGAAACCGGCGGACAGCCCTCCGGTCATTGTGATGACCGCACATGCTTCCATTCAGGCCGCCGTCGAAGCCATGAAAGAAGGCGCGTACGACTTTCTGACCAAGCCTCTCGACAATGACCACCTCCTCATCGTTATCCGTAAAGCACTGGAGCGGGATACACTCCGACGGCACGTCGCCTATCTCCGCTCTGAGGTTGACGGTCGTTACGCGAATATCGTCGGCAACAGTCCATCGGTCCGCTCCGTCGTTGAAGCAGCACAGCGAGCCGCCAAATCAGATGCAGGGGTGTTACTGCTGGGCGAGAGTGGGACTGGGAAAGAACTCTTTGCACGCTCGATTCATCAGTGGAGTCCTCGGTGCGCCATGCCGCTCATCGTCATCAACTGTGTGGCGTTGACCGAGACACTCCTCGAGAATGAACTCTTCGGCCATGAACGCGGGGCATTCACCGGAGCGGATCGGCAGCAAAAAGGCAAATTGGAAATGGCCGATGGTGGTACGGTCTTCCTCGACGAAATCGGGGATATGCCGCTCACCCTTCAGGCCAAGCTGCTCCGTGTACTTCAAGACCGGGAATTCCAACGCGTCGGTGGATCCAAAACCGTATCAGTGAATATCCGCATCATCGCCGCCACCAATAGAGACCTTCGGCAGGCCGTCAAAACGGGGCAGTTTCGGGAAGATCTGTACTTTCGTCTCAATGTCGTCACGCTGACGCTTCCACCGCTCCGTGAGCGGCAAGGAGATGTCCCCGCGCTTGCACAATTCTTCTTGGAGCGACACACGCGAGATGCCAAACGTACCGGGATGGTCCTCAGTCCGGCTGCCGTGGAGGCGTTAACCCGATACCCATGGCCCGGCAACATCCGCGAATTGGACAACGTCATCGCCCGAGCCGTCGTCCTCAGCCCCAAAGACACGATCGAACCGGATATGTTGGCACTCCTCTCGGATGATGCGGATCTCCGTCAGAATGAGGATGATGCGCTACAATCCTATCTTGACCTGCCCTACCATGAATCCATGGAGGAGCACAGCCGGTACATCATCACACGCGCCATGGAACGGGCCGAGGGCAATCAAACCAAAGCGGCCGAGTCGCTCAAACTCCAGCGCACTTATCTCGCACGCCTCCTCAAACATCAAAAAGTCTAAGCGGCACGTCGTACTCGGCCAAACAGCACACTGTTGACGAGTCTGGTGATTAGTGAGATATGCCGTGAGGGGAACGTTCTTCCAATCGAATCCGCCCGGAACGGGCATCGTGTTCCGCTTGTGTATAGCGCTCGGTCGTTCCGATGTCCGACCAGTATCCGTGAAGATCATAGCCAAGTACGGGTTCTCCCCGTTCGATAGCCGCCACGTAGGGATCAATGATTGAGGACACAACCCCCTTCGGCACTTGCTGCAGCAGCCGGGGATGAAGGATGTGAATCCCTGCAAACATACGCCGTGCGATCGTCGTAGCCTCTCTGACTCCTCGCCCCGTGATCCGCACGATCCGATCCTGCTCTCCCACCTCGACCAAGCCCCAGCGCTCGGCATCCTGATCTTCCCGCAAGGCCAAGGTCGCCGCCGCTCCTCGCGAGCAATGAAAGTCCCGCAAGGCTTCGAGATCCAGTTCGACCAACGTATCCGCGTTCAGGATCAACACCGGTTCTCCTGAAAAATATGGCTCGGCCTTCTTGATGCCTCCGCCGGTCCCGAGGATGATCGGTTCATAGGAGTAGATGATCCGCATCCCGAACTTCGAACCGTCGCCCAACGCCTGCTCGATCATCGGCCCGAGATAATGCAAATTGATGACGACGTGGTGAAATCCATGCCGCTTCAGCAGCAATAGATTCCAGACAATGAGCGGGGTACCGGCAACCGGGAGTAACGGCTTAGGAATGGTGTTCGTCAACGGCCTGAGGCGAGTCCCCAGACCAGCCGCTAAGATCATTGCTCGCACGGTGTACTCGCAAAGGCGTGAAAAGTAAGAAGTGAAAGGTGAAGAGTGAAGACCAACGAATCTCGTCCTTTAGCTGTCCCCATCTCCACGCTTTTTACTTGTTACCTCTCACTTTTTACTGTAGCTCCGGCACATAGGGAGTGAGGTGCTTTCTGAGCAGTGCTAACTCCGGATACTTTTCAAGATTCCGTTTGACGTAACTCAGGACACGAGGAATATCCGCCAAAAACTTCGGATTGCCCTTGACGCGATCGATGTAAACGAACCGACCGGCTGCCTTCAGATTTCGCTGGATACTCGTGAGATCAAACAGGCGGCGGAAGGCCGCTCGATCGATACCTCCGACACCTTGGTCGGTCATTTGGTCCTGATAGTACTCCACTAATTCTTCGACCAACGCCTCATCGAGTTGGATGTAGGCATCCCGCACCAGTGACGCCAAGTCGTAGGTGGCCGGCCCCATTAACGCATCTTGAAAGTCGATCACACCAAGTCGTGTTCCGTCGACCATCAGGTTACGGGAATGATAATCACGATGCGTAAAGATCTGCGGTTGACCGGCCAACTGATCGGCAATATTCTTGAACACTCCCCGAATAGCCTCCGCATCGACATCGGCCAACGGGTTGCCGTTCCGCACCTCGACTCCATACTCCAGAAAGTGCTCAAACTCCCACATCAGTAACGGGGCATCAAACCCACGATGAAACGCAAGACAGGTGTGATCCTTCGCCTTGGTGGCATGGACCTGCATCTGCACGAGCACGTCAATAGCCTGCCTGTAACGCGACTGCACCTGAGCCTGATCGGCACGACTCACGGCATCCGCTAAAGTCACATCGCCGAAATCTTCCAGATACAGGAGTCCTGCCGACTGATCATAATAGTAGAGTGTCGGCACAGGGACCTGTATTCCGGCCAAATAAGAGCGGATATTGATAAACGGCAATTCCGCAATCTGATGTGCCGTTCCACTGACCGCCTCCTCGGACTGTTTGAACCCTTCCGGCTCAGCAAGCTGCATCACGATGACAGAATGCGGCGGCCCTCCCGTCAGGGTTGCACGAAAATACCGCCGGTTGGAGGCATCACCGGCCAACGGCGTGGTGGTCCGCAGGCCAAGACCCGGCCGCAATTTTGTCGCGATCGCATCGGCCAGGACGGCAGGATCCGGAGACGCTATCGGTATCTTGGGAGAAGTCTGATTGCCCGTGACCATATCTCGCTGAGTATAGCGGGCATCCGGCAGCTTGTCACGAATGCTGTATTGTTCAGCCGGCTTCAGGGTGAGGTTTCTGGAACAGAATTCATCGGTCGCAGACTCAGTATCCGATGCATGACACCTGCCCCAATTGCTCCACCGATCGTATCGGCCACCCAATCAAGCCAACTGGACTCTCTAAACGGAACGAAGGCTTGATGGATTTCGTCGCTGACTCCATACAACGATGTGCAGACGATGGCCAACAGCATCGCCTGCCGTCGCCAGCCCTCCCGCGAAGTCGCGTAAAAAGCCCGGTAACACAGAGAACCCAACACCGCATATTCAACGGCATGTAAGACTTTATCACTGAAGTGAGTGACGAACGGCACCTGTTCTTCAGGGTGCGACTGCGACGACATGTAGAAAATAAGCGCAGTATACGCACAAACCGGCCCCCACGAATGCAGAAAGCATTTCATATCATTCCCCCGGTGCTCCACGTCTCCAAAAACCTCTCCGCAGATTGCATGCCTATACCCCCTATGACATACTCAAAAAACGAAAGGAATCGGTCGCGATGAAGCAGGTCCACATCTGTTTTTTCTGGCACATGCACCAGCCCTACTACACGGACCCGGTGACCGCATCAGCCAGTATGCCATGGGTACGCCTCCATGCGACCAAGGCCTACTATGATATGGCCTATGTACTCCAACAATTTCCAGAGGTACGCGCGACATTCAACTTTACCCCTTCGCTGCTCCTCCAGTTACAAGAGATCGGAACCGGAACGGTGCTCGACCTGTTTCTTGAGCACGCCCAACGACCAGCGGCAGACCTCACGCTCGAAGAAAAGGCTTTTTTGGTTCGGCATTTTTTTTCCGCCAATTGGGCGACCATGGTTCGTCCCTATCCCCGATACCATGAGTTGCTCGTCAAACGAGGGTTGGAGGTCAGTGATCACGATCTTCCTCGGATCGCCCGTCAGTTTTCAACACAAGAACTCTTGGATCTTCAAATTTGGCACAACCTGGCCTGGTTCGGATACGGCACCATCCGACGGTATCCTCGCCTGGCTGAGCTGCGCCAGAAAAATCGCGGCTTCACCGAGGATGAAAAACAGGAGGTGCTCGCACTGCAGCGTACAGCGGTCCAAGAGATTGTCCCGTTGTACCGGCAGCTCATGGAACGGGGACAAATCGAGCTCACCACGACTCCCTTCTTTCACCCGATTCTGCCGTTAGTCATCGACACCGACATCACCCGTCGCGCCAGACCAGACCTCCCCTTGCCGGCCAGATTCCGGGCCCAGGACGATGCAGAGGCGCAGCTCCGAGAGGCTGTCCTCTTTCATCAACAGACGTTCGGGCAGCCTCCATCCGGCCTGTGGCCGTCAGAAGGATCGGTCTGTCCCGAGATGCTTCCGCTTGTCCATCAAGTAGGCCTGCGCTGGTTAGCCACCGACGAAGGCATTCTGGCTCGATCCCTCGCAATGGGCGGTCAGCCATGGCAACGATCATCCGCCCTGTATCAACCGTACCACATCGGTGAGGCCGGCCAATCCCTGGCCATCCTGTTCCGGGACCGTGAGATCTCCGATGCCTTTGGATTCGTGTATCACAAGACGACGCCGGAAGCGGCTGCCGAGGACGTCACGCGACGGTTGCGAGGAATCATCCAAGACAGCCCTCAAGAACGACTCCTCATTGCCATTGTATTGGACGGTGAAAATCCTTGGGAACATTACCACGACGGAGGCGAACAATTCCTCTCGCTTCTCTATGAAAGCCTGACGCACCATGCATTGGATCAGGCCGGACAACTGACGGTCCACTCTTCAACCGTCTCCACCGCGCTGGCCTCGATGCCGCCCACACAGCACCTCTCCGCGCTTCATTCAGGTTCCTGGATCAATTCTGATTATAAGATTTGGATCGGGCACCAAGAAGACAATCGTGGGTGGGACCTACTTGGGCACACGCGCACGCAACTGCTGGATCGTGTGACGAGTCTTCCGCCTGATCGTGCTCAAGCCGCCTGGCGTGAGCTGTACGCCGCAGAAGGAAGTGACTGGTTCTGGTGGTACGGTGACGATTTCGACACCGACTTCAAGCCCGAATTCGATCGCCTCTTCCGAACGCATCTCCGCAATGTCTGGACGCACATGGGCCTCCCGCCTCCAGACCAACTCAACCA
>JAHBWO010000013.1 GCA_019636945.1 Nitrospira sp.
GAATTCTCCGTCTGATGCAATCTCTATGAAAGCCTCTGTAGAGCTCGTCGATATTTGGCCGAAGGTCGAGTCTATGCCACTGATAAACGGTACACTCCCTAAAGCTCTCATCGGAACCGAGAAAGGCACTACTGGTTCGCATTTCGGCATATTTCCAACCCTGTGTTCTTCGGAGTGTTTCGACCTGAGCACCAAGGGCCTGCAGTTGCGCGATATGTTCGACAAGCGGTTCGCAGTGATCCGTGAACGGTAATGACACGACCCGGTCACCGGTCACCCAACTTCGCACGACACAAAACAAGAGCGCGTTCGTTAACCGTTCAGTGGGTATCGAGGTGGTGACAGCTAGCGGTTCATAGCCATACGTCGTCTGCAAGGTGCGCAACCACCCACGTGAATGAAAAACTGAAGCAGTCGGATGTCGTTGAACGAAGCCGGGCCATCGAGGATCTGTCAGCGGATCAAGAACGTGAACCGTATGGGATGTGAGCACGTCACCTTCAGCCTGTTCAGTCATGATTCACACTCACTGAACAATCGTCGATGCTGGTCGGCGTTCATATCGCCGAAGGAGCCATACGACACCAACTAGCACAACCAGCGAGAGCAGAAAGAGCGGGATGCCGCCGCTTCGGTGCAGTGCACTATCGGTGATATAGGTGGGATCGACGTAGTTGGCCAGCAGCGCCAAGCCGACGATGCGGAACGCATTCTTGACGATGGCCAGGGGAACGACCACCGCCACCAACGCGACCCTGGCCCACCAGGTCTTCAAGAACCAGTAGTCAGCGACCAGAGCGGTGATGATCAGCGAGAGAAAGGAGCGGATCCCGCTGCATTCTTCCGCAACATAGATCGTGAAGTGCGACAGACTGAACACAAACCCTTCACGAAAGACAGGAACGCCGAGCACAGAAAACAGGAAAGCAGTAACTTCCGCCGAGCCGCGCTGCAGGAAACCGATAACCTCATCCAGAAAAACAGCGGGCAAAGGAACCATGAAGAAGAGCATCACCAGCGCAAACAAATCCTTTCGAAAGCACCCAGCTCCAAAACTGAATAGAAACAGGCCCCAGCACATCACGACAAAGGCCAAAATCGCCACAGCTAGTCGATCCTGTGTCCAGTCTCGTCCATCAGCCAGCCAGTAGCAGACGGCGCCACCGGCCATGACCAACAGGCCGACAAGAGGACTCCATGTGTGGGAGGTCAGAATGGTCGTTCGATTCATAAACAGCAGATAAGATGTCAGCGCCGGAATCAACAACACGTGGGAGAAATGCTCGTTCTCCGAGGCAAGGGCGAAGAGCTTCACGATCGGCGCCCAAAACCACGCGCACACACCAACTAGCAACAGAAGGGCAAAGACGTTTCTCTGACCCTGGCGCCAGGGCAAGGCGTAGCTCAGTAGCCCAAGCTTAGGGAGAACTACAGACGAAGCCGCCTGATGTCTCAAGCCGGCTTCGCTCCTGTGCGAACGAGGCTCTCTCACGGACGTATACATGTGACTTTGCCGCATCGGGCTGCTCAGTGAAGGCGCCCTCGTCTCAACAGAGACCCTTACCGGTGATCATCGCGGCTGGTGTGGCCAGCAGGATGTTGATGTCGGACCACAGACACAGGGTCCTGGCGTACCGTAAGCTGACCACCTCGCCTCGCCATCCCCAGGAGGGGCAACAGTCTATCAGTGGTGTATGGGCGAAGACCTCATTTGAACAGTTACTTTCAAGTCCATTATAGGCGCTCACTGCAAAGTAGTAGGTCAATCCCCGTTCTAAGTCGGTCACAGTTCCTTGGGTGGAGGATACGAATTGTTCTTGATCATACGCGCACGAGCCTGGCCAGTTGGGAGATTGTTTTCCATAATGAATGTAATAGCCAATCACGCTTGAATCATTGACACCGTCCCAGGCCAAGCTGACTGTCGCTCCGGCAGGGCTGGGGTTCGTAGAAATCGTCTGTGCTTCCTCGCCATCAGCTCCACAGCCGGTGAGTGAGAAGAGGATCAGACTCAAGAATCGAACAACCACGCCTGTGGGACCATACCCCGCGTGCTTACTTCCCACTGTGGCACCACTCGAGGGAGTTTAAATTCAACTCAGCGCCAGGAGATTGCCCAATTGTTCGTTCCTAACGAGACGAAGCAAGAAGGCCTGCTGCTAGGCCACAGGCAAAATGACCGGAGTCCAATTCGTTGGAATACGCTGAGGATTTTTCGAGTCGAGAACGACCAGACGGCTTGGCATCATTCGATGCTGCGGAAGGGTCACGGTTGGACAAGTTCCTGATAGCAATCGCTCGCGTTAGTGTCTTTCCAAGAGCAACACCCAGTCGGTGAAGCCTGTGCCGTTGTTTCCAGGAGGGACAAAGTCTTGAGTACCAGTATTTGCAAATGTACCAATCACTGTGTATACGGCCGTGGTTGGATTGAACCAGCGTGCTTTTGCCTGACCGCTCATCACCGTCATGTCGATGGTGATCGGCCCTGAATGAGCTGGCGGGACATAGGCAACCAGCAACGTGCCATCTGGCGAAGCTGCGGCAGCCACGTAGTTTGGAAGAGCCGGCAGCGAACTGCCGGCAGACACAATCGCCTTCATCCCACCAAGACCGGAAGGGACAAGCTTGTACCAAGCGATTGAGCGAACAAAAGCGTTGAGCCGCGCCATGTCTTGTGCACCCTGTGTGTTCAGATGCTCCTGCCAACCATCAGAGCAGAATGAAATCGACAAGAGCTTTGGAGGGTTAAACGGCCACACACAACCGTTGCCAGAAATATAGCCGCCAATTCCTGATAGCCAACCCCACCATTGGAAACGACGAACAGGCTGGATTGCACTTGGGTTGACCTTATTTCCATCCGGCCCTTCCTGGTCATAGGGTTCTTCAAGCAGGAACGTGGGCATCACGGGAAGGTAAGAGTATCCATTGCGAACATGGACATTGACATCACCCTGCCAGCTGTAAACCCCTTGCAATGTACCGGCTGACAGTAGCATCGGGTCTGCTTGATCGGTATAGATCGATGGGTCAGCCCACTCAGCTGATAACTGGCTGCTCGCCTGTCCCTTAACAGCCTGCATGCCGGCTAGCATTGCCCGCTCCACGGCAAGCTGTGACCCCGTGAAGGGGTGTTCGCCGGTACCATAGTCTCCACCTAACATCCAAACGATATTCCCTCGAGTTTTATACCTGTTCGCAATAAAGCGACCATAATCCTGCATCTTGGTTGAATCATTGGCAACCATTTCCACCATCCATCCCTGCTCCTCGCCTCGGGATCCAGTATAAGCCGGGAACATGAAACAGAGTACACCTTTGACCTCAGCATAACTTAATAGTCCATCGACATTTACCCAGTAGGCCTCATTCGGCTGTGAAAAATCAGGCCCCTGGTCGTTGTTCCTCCCGAGTAAACCGTTCCAGGTCGAGCCATCGAGCTTCTTGGTGAATGGAAGCGAATTATTAAAACCGAAGGGTGGGTGGTTCCCTCTCTCATCGTGGTTGATGGCGTGAAACTCGATCGCGTTATAGCCCTTGGCCACCGTGTCATCGACAAATAGTTTGTAGTCTGCTTCCGAAAGCGATGTGATGAACCAGGCAGTGCGCCCCAGAATAGGAAAAGGCACGCCGTTCTGATCCTGCAAGTAGCGATGATTGGCTGATACGACGAGCGGGAAAGCAGGTTTTGGTGCCGCGATAGGCGGTGAACCAACCGGCGTTGTGGGCGCTGATGAATCCCCACTGCATCCGTGTAAACTGCAGGTAATCAGCGCTATGCAGATAATGCCGGCCGCAACTAGAGTAAGCCGCAACGCCTTGTCAGTTCCACCCTCAGGCGGGCTCGTGGGCCATCTCCTATCCACGTTTTAAGACCTTGGCCCTTGCCGACCTGAGGGCTGGAAAATCCGTCAAGATTCCCCACATATTGTGCGGCGACGAAACTCGCTCGCTTTTAGAAGAGCGTGTAGACAAATGGAGCCAGGGCCGAGCCTTGCGTAAACACGATCAACGCGCTAAACAACATCAACACAAGGACGATGGGGAGCAACCAAAACTTCTTTCGCTCCTTCATGAACGCCCACAGCTCACCAATGAATTCACCCATTGCACACCTCCTTCAGGAACAATAACAACGCCTCAAAACTGAACCTTCATATGTCCATGAGGCCTCGGCCTTCTAAGCACACGATAGGTTGGACTATCCCCAGCAAACGTCTGCCTCATGACGTCTTTCCCCATCAGGCGAAACAGAATTCCCATCGGAGTGACAAGACCGTAGAAAACAAGGCTGAGAAGAATCCTGGTGTTGATCCATCCGAGGGCATGACCCACCCGCATCCATACTTTATGTACCGGCGCCAAAAGCCCAGGTGACATTCCTCCCAGCAGGATGAGGGCTCCGCCTAGACCAATGGCCCAGAGGCGCAATGCTTCTCCTCGCATCAAGAGCGGCCAAATCCCGATAGCAGTGAATACTGATCCCACCACCAAACCAAAACTGCGTAATTCCTTCTTACTTGTCAATTGTGCTTGAGACATAGATTTTCCTTCTTTAGTCCAGATCGAATTCCTTTTTCCAATCAGAATCTCCGTCAAGGGGCTTTTGATCTTCTTTCCTCAGCACACAGTTCTCAAGCACCAATAGATCCATCTCCGTGCGCATAAAACATCGGTAGGCATCCTCCGGTGTGCAGACGATCGGCTCGCCCCGCACATTGAAGGAGGTATTCACCAACACCGCGCAACCCGTCTTTTCCTCAAATGTCTTAAGCAGTCGGTAATATCGTGGATTCGTCTCTTCATGCACGGTCTGGACTCTCGCCGAGTAGTCAATGTGAGTGACGGCTGGTATCTCCGAACGAGGGATGTTGAGCAAATCGATTCCCCAGAGGTCTTTCCTACCTGAGTCAAATGGCAAGCGGCGCTTCTCTTGTACCGGAGCAACCAACAACATATAAGGACTGTCGCAGTCCATCTGAAAGTATTCGGAGACCCGCCCTCTCAATACTGATGGGGCAAAGGGCCTGAATGATTCTCGGTACTTGATTTTAAGGTTCATAACGGACTGCATCTTTGCACTTCGCGCATCGCCCAAGATACTGCGTCCGCCCAACGATCGTGGGCCAAACTCCATGCGCCCCTGAAGCCAGCCCACAACCTTCTCACTGGCGAGTGCGGTCGCCACCCGATCGAACAAGTCGTCCTCACTCAGTCGTTCGTAGACAGCCCCGACCGACTTCATCCTAGCCTCAATGTCATCGTTTGAGTACGCAGGTCCGAGATAACTTCCGCTCATCTGATCCACGACATTATTTGCTGTCCTTGGTTGCCCTTCGTGTTGGTGCCAGGCGCTGAGCGCTGCACCAATCGCTCCTCCTGCATCGCCGGCAGCCGGCTGAATCCAGAGTCCCTTAAACGGGCCCTCCCGCAAGATCCGACCATTGCCCACACAGTTCAGCGCCACCCCTCCGGCCATGCAGAGGTAGTCGACCCCCGTCTCCCGGTGCATGGTTCTGGAGAGTCTCAACATCACCTCTTCGGTGACTTCCTGGATTGAGCGGGCCAAGTCCATTTCCCGTTGACCGAGCTTCGATTCAGGTTTGCGCGGAGGACCGCCGAACACCTCATCAAACTTCCGGCTGGTCATGGTCAGGCCGGTGCAGTAATTAAAATACTCCATATTCATCCGGAAGGTGCCATCCGGCTTCAGGTCCAGTAGATGCTCATAAATGGCTTTCACGTACTTAGGTTCTCCATAGGGCGCCAATCCCATTACCTTATACTCACCGGAATTCACCTTGAAGCCCGTGTAATAAGTGAAGGCTGAATAGAGGAGTCCCAAAGAATGAGGAAATGGAATTTCCCACAACGGTGTCAGGGTGTTGCCTTCCCCTAACCATGCCGACGTAGTCGCCCACTCGCCAACCCCGTCCATACAAAGCACTCCAGCCTTCTGATAGGGAGACGCGAAGAACGCCGAGGCCGCATGGGATTCGTGATGCTCGCCGAACAACAGTTCAGGAAGGTCGGATTTCTCTAACCCTTCGGCACAGGCTAGGATCTCATCTTGTAGGAGTTTTCGGAGGAACAGCTTTTCCTTGAGCCAGACCGGCATCGCCGCCAGAAACGACTGAACGCCCCTGGGCGCAAACCCTACATATGTTTCCAGCAGTCGTTCGAACTTCACGAGGGGCTTGTCATAGAAAACCATGTATTGCAAATCCTTGACCCCAATGCCCGCTTTGGCAAGGCAGTAACGCACAGCCTGGGTAGGAAATCCAGGATCATGCTTCCGTCTCGTAAAGCGCTCTTCCTGAGCTGCGGCGAGGATCAGGCCATCCTTCACGAGACAGGCGGCGCTATCATGATAATAGGCAGAAACTCCGAGGATATACATCGGATCAACAGGCTCCGTTTCCGGTAATCATCGCAGCTGGTGTGGCTAACAGGATCTTGATGTCGGTCCACAGGGACATGGTCCTGGCGTACCGCAAGTCGAGGCGCACCATCTCATCAAAGGTGGTGCGGCTCCGGCCGACCACCTGCCAGAGGCCGGTCATGCCCGGCTTGGCCTCCAACACACGACTCCTGTGCCACGGCTTATACTGTTGCAGTTCATAAGGGAGCGGCGGCCGGGGCCCCACCAATGACATGTCACCGATGAGCACGTTCCAGAGCTGGGGCAGCTCATCGAGACTCGTTCGTCGCAGAAATCGGCCGATGGGCGTAATCCTCGTATCGTTTGTGAGCTTGAAGACAGCCGGCTTCTCTTGCGACTGTGCTTGAGCACTGGCGGTAATGAACCAGTTCACATACTCTTGGTGGACCTGATGATCCGCTTTGGCATACATCGTTCGGAATTTGCACATCGTGAAAGGCTTCAGCAGATGTCCGACCCGCATCTGCTTGAAAAAGGCGGGCCCGGGCGACGACAGCTTCACAAGTACGGCGATGAGAGCAAACGCCGGCAGCAATAGGATTAATAGCAGGGCGCTGAACACGATGTCCATACCCCGCTTGAGCGTCTGAAACTTCAGGACAGCAGGCCGATTCGCCACGAGTTCCGGATACAGCAGTGGATCCAGAGAACACACCTGCTCCTCGTCCGATGCAGTCGGCTCCGGATACACCAGCACCCTGATCGAGAGGTGTTGTGTTAGCTCCTCATCACCTTGGAACGCGATCGCGTTCCGAAATGCGCTTTCGAGCCGATCGCAGGTGTCACTCAGGTCGTCGGGATTGACCTCGGGCGCAATCAGACCAATGACACATGACGGTTCAACCCACCCCAGAATATCGAGGTCCGATGCGACCGCCGACAAGGCGTTGGTCACTCTCGTGGCGTCAGCTGCCTCCTGCTCACCCGACCTATTTGGAAGGCCGATCAACAACAGCACCATGGCCAGGCAAGAACGCTCCGTGCGCTTTCGTTCTCTGGTAACTGCCTGCCTGAAGAGCCGTTCGTCAAGCAGTGGTGAATGGTTTTTCGTCATATCGATATCCTTGTGTGTGACTGCCTCAGCATGTTTCATTCGATCTGCCCCCTCAACGAAGCTAGCCGGCTGCGGGAACACTCGGTTGATGCCAACAATATGGCTGAAATGATCCGTACGGTGCGGACGCCATAATAACGTCAGGATGCTCAAAAAGGCTGTCCAGCAAGGCCGCAGCGAGCGAAGGGGCGAGGCGTACGCTTCGGTACGTTGAGTCTCTGAGCGATGCGAGAACGCCGCTGGCGGCCTTTTTGAGCTTCCTGCTAGGCCAACACAATTTCCTTGTGCTGATTGAGCGACTGTTCGGCCGCCTCGAGAATGCGCACGACTCGCAGCCCAGCCAGCCCATCGTTGATCGGTTTCGTCCCGTTCATGATGCAGTCGAGGAAATAGCGCGTTTCCACTTTCAGCGCCTCGGCCTCTTCGATTTTCGGCGCATACATATCGCCGGTTCTGTAGCTGACCAAGGCTGAATGCACCCCCGATTCATTTTTGATGTCAGCGCCCTTGTCATAGATGCGGATTTTTTCCGCCAGATCGAGGTCATTCCAAACCAGCATTCGCTTTTGTCCGCCGACCATCGTCGTACGCATTTTCACGGGTGAGAGCCAATTCACATTGATGTGCGCCAGAACATTGTCGGGGAAATACACGGTGAGGTAGGCGATGTTTTCGAGATTATTCACGTGAGCCCCGCCGGTAGCCACGACTAACTCCGGCTCAACTCCGATCAGGTAATCCATAATTGCCAGGTCATGTGGCGCGAGATCCCAGAGCACGTTCACGTCATGTTGAAAGAGTCCTAGATTCACGCGTGTCGAATCATAGTAGTAGAGACGGCCCAACGTGCCCTCATCGAGGAGTTGCTTAATCTTGCGAACAGCTCCGGTAAAGAGAAAAGTGTGGTCAACCATGATCTGGAGCCCACGGCGATCCGCCAGTTCAATCAGCTCCTCCGCCTCTGCGCACGTCGCGGTAAAGGGCTTCTCCACGAACACGTGCTTCCCATTCTCAAGCGCTTTCTTGGCCAATTCGTAGTGGTATGACACAGGCGTCACGATCGCGACCGCATCAATGTCCGTGGCGAGAAGTACGGCATCAGGGTTCGTTGTCACACCAATGCCGGGGTGAGCTGCCATGGCACGAGTCAATGCCGCGGGGGACTTGTCGCAAACGGTGACGACCTTGCAGTCGTGGTGCCCTAGGAAGTTTCGCACCACGTTTGGTCCCCAATATCCATATCCAATCACTCCGAGACGTAACATAGTCGTACTCCTTTAAAGAGGTTAGAAGAGATTGCAGGACCTAGTCTTTTAAAACGGGAGATGAAGGAGAATGGCCCGATGGATTGAATGTCGTGAGTTCACCAGGATTCAGCACATGTATCTGAAGGGAATGAGCATCCGTGAACGTGAGTGCATCACATAAACGATCCGCCAAACGAGCTTGTAGTGTTTGACATCCATCGACGACGGAGTCTCGTTGCAGCGTCGTCAGTAGAACACCAACGATGTGGCCTTGCCGATACCATCCGATATAATCGGTGTCACGAACACTCACGGACAGGACCGAAATTGCCTTGTCGGCAAGTTCGGACTCCATAGGCACAACAAGCCCTTCTGCGTTTGTGCAGTAGACAAGCAGGATTCGGCAAGGATGACCCGATCGTGCAGAACGCTTGGACTCATTGCGGACAAGGCCGAGATATGCCGTTTCAGGGCAAACTCCGTCAGGAGTTTGAGACTTGTTGCTCTTCGTCAGGCCAAGCAAGAGAGAGAATTTATCCCGCCACAGGGTTGCCGATCTCATGAACATGTCGTGAAAAGCGAAGTCCTAGACTACAGAGGTGCCGAGGTGATTGACGGCTAAACGATTACAATGCCGCGCGAGAGCCTGCTTACCTATCTATTGGATGCAGGGAGTCTCAGCCCATCGGCTGTGTGGGTGACAATAGTTTGCGTGGGAAACTCTGTGGCCAGCCTATGTCCGTCTCCCGTTACCGTCCGGGTGATCGGAATGGCTGGTAACCTGAACTAGCAGGCTGGTCAAAAGGCCGTCGTTCTCACCCGCCCACCCCTGCGCGCCAAGACGCGCATGTCATCGAACAAGGCCACAGCAAGACGCACGGCGTCATGAACAAGTGACGCCATGTTTGTGCGCGCCGGCGAGACGGTGAGCCGGCAGTGTCTTGAGACGACGCATAATCCTTGTTCGCCCGGCCCGCCCCTGGCTTGTCAGAACAGGCTCTTTCCCGGCCGTACGTTAAGTCTCTGAGGTTCACGCCGCGCTGAATAAGGCGCGGCACGTTTGTGAACGCCGCTGAGATGGTGAGGCGGCTGTGTCTTCCGAGAACGCCGCTCGCGGGCTTTTTCCGCATCCTGCTAACGACCACGCCCACCTATTCGAACTCGACCGGGAGTCAGCACGATGAAACTGCGGCTCAAGTCAGCCGCAAGCCTCGATACGAGAGTCACCACGGCTTCCGCGAGTGTCTTGCGAGCACGTGAGGGGTAGCGGATAAGAATCACACCGTTGGATTGTTGCGAATACGCGTAGACCAGCTGACCAAAATCTTTATCCTCTGTCAGGAGAATCCGATGCTCGCGGAAGGCCACATCCATGACGACCGCATCGTCAGAACCGGACAAGAGTTCCGTGACTGCGAGCACATCATGCTCTGCAGCACGGAGCGCTCGAACGACTGAGAAGTCGCAACTTTCGTCGGCCAAAAACCGCACAGGTTAGCGCTTGGCTTGCTTGCGGAAAGGGACACCAACCAACACCGTCTCTTCGTGGGCCACGGTGTCGGCCGCATAGCCGATGGCAGCTTGGATATCAGCCTTGGTGAGACGGGGATAGGCGTCCAGCAAATCCGCTTCGCTGGCCCCCTCGCTGAGTTTTCGGAGAATCAACTCAACAGGAATGCGCGTGCCGCGAATGACGGGCTTGCCCATCATCACGTTGGGATTCATCTCAATTCGACTGGTCGTCATTCTAGACTCCCCTCAAATGTCTGCCGTTGAGTATAGCAAACCGACCTGGAGAAGCCCAACAAGGAATGCCGGAAGCGCGCGTGCCGCCCCCTCTCTCCCGCCGGGCGAGGAACCTCGCCAACCATGCCAGAGAACCATCAACGGCACCAACGTCCAGGCTATCTGGGACACTCGTTGTCGGATTGGCCATCGGAAGCGTCCGTATCGTGAATTGGTCGCGGTTTGATCTGCGCGGCGAAGGCTGCTACCTCACGCGGAAGGGCATACCAACAGGTATCCCCGTAGCGGGTGGTGACGTACTTGAGAAGACGTTCATACAGATCGGCCTGATATTCCCTGGAATCCGGTCTTCCATCAAAAGACATGTAGTCAGGATGGACGACCGCCAAGGCCATGCCACCATGCGAAGCCACCCAATCAAGCTTCTCTGTCCACAGGTCGATCGTCGTTTCCTTCAAGAGCACGAACAACGTGAAGTCTTGCGGAAGCGTATAGGGAAGTTCGACGTAGCCCTTCGAGTCGTTGCGTTGAACCCAGAATGGAAAGATAGTCGCTACTCCATCCGGTTGCGGCTCGAACGGATCGGTATCGAAGGTCGAGGTATCATAGAGCACATTGAGTCCGTGAAGCCATTCCAGGTTATGAAACATGAAACCCGCACGAAATCCTGAGGCCTTCCATTTCTCTAGATAGTGATTGATCTCTGGTGCTTGCTCTCGAAAGCTCTGCGCTGATCGATAGAGAGATCCGTCATGATGCAGATCATGTACACCAACCTCAAACCCTTCCCGTTCAAGAACTGCTCGTAGAGTATCCGATACACGATACTCCCCTTCCGGTACGAAGTTGAACGCTGCACGGATGCCCAAGGCTTTATCCAGACCAGCGAGCTTACGGCACCGTGCTAACCCGCGTGCGCCTTCGACATCGTGGGTCACGACAAAAGCGAATCGCTTGCCGTTCGGCCACCCAGGCCAGCCCTCAGGCGGCCGAGCTGCAGACTGCAGAATAGGCCAGGAACCGCTGAACTGCCTCCGCAGACGACTTGCAATCAGGCGTCGGACTCGTATTCTGATGGCCCAGGGGATGGCCGGCTTCAGAAAATAGTAGGCCTTCGTCATGTGCGGTGCGATCTTGCCCGCAGTTTTACCCCACAGGTCCACTTTCATGGCGAATTGCGTACCCGTTAGATTTGTACCTTTCTGGAACGTTGAGCTCATGTCGTTCCTATAGGTATCCGTCTTAATCAGTCCAGTCCTTGAGGAGCTTCTCGTGTAGACGATCATAGAAGGGGTCCTGAGTCAGACAATCAGGTATCGAAGCCCGATTCAGTACTAGATGCAAGAGTCAACACAAGTAGGCTGATGCCAGGGTGACCGTACCTGCCGTAGGGCAGTCCATACACGGTAGTACGTATGAGTGAGCCCTTGAATTGAAAAGCACATAGAAATCATGAGGAATTTTCAAATAACAGACAGCTTTCGGATTGGCACCGCTCTTGCTCCACTGAAATTAGCTTTCTCAGCCAAGAAGCAACCCACCAAGGAAAGCCAAGAACACTGAAGAGGCTCTCCTTGATGGCAAACACCCACCACATCGTAGCGTCTCAGATTGTAAGGGGGGATGGAGATGGGAGTACATAAAAGAACATATTATTAATGGCCGAGCACAAATGACGGACCTATGATAAACATGATCAGAAATTATTTCTTATATTTCGAAGAGTTAAATGGAGCGAATCCAAGGTTCTTAGATCGTGAAATTAAAGAATTCGGTACGTTATTTGCTCAACTCTCAGTCCAGAGACGCTGGACACATGAATGTAATCTTCTGAACAACAGACTCCTAATCAATGCGTATACAATTTAAAGGTCTGAACACGGAGGAACCCCCCATGCGATTGTTATCCCTTCTACTGGGACTGTGTATTGCGATGTTACTGTCCATAAATTCTCCTGCCGAAGCTGCCTGTAGTGGCAGTGGGGCAACGTGGACCTGCAGTGCGGGAAGTACTGTCTCCCAGATCAATACCGCGCTGGGCAGTGCAAGCGATGGAGCCACGATCACATTCCAGACCGGCAGCTATACGATCAACAGCACCATCGACAATTTCAGCCAGTCGAAGGCGGTCACGCTCAAATGTGAGACGGTACAGGCTTGCACATTCAGTGGAGCCAATGTTGTGATGTTCAACATCACCTATTCTGGTAGCTGGCCTAAGCTTTATCGGATTAGTGGATTTAACTTTACTGGAACCTGCCCTTCGAACTGTATCACTATTTACACGATCTCCAGCGGCAGCACTGGCACACTCAATAATTTCCGTTTCGATAACAACCGCATCACAAACATGCCTTACACGTGGATTCAGATTGGCGCAACGGATCGCGGCGGGGAAGTTTACGGAGTTCTGGACCATAATGCTGTGACGGGCACCAATGCACACTTTCTCGTCCACATTCTTGGGAAAGGATCAGTGAGTAGCGGCGTCGTCTGGGGTCCCACATCTCGAGGGTCTGCCGATGTACTCTATGTCGAAGACAATACCTTTAACTTCAACGATGCTGGCGCTGCGCTTAATGCCTGCGTGGATGAATGGCTTAGCGGGAAGATGGTGGCACGGTATAACACCGCGCTCAACTGTCGGTTCCAAACACACGGCATGGCGCACGGCGGCGCCGAATTGTGGGAAGTATATCGAAACGACATTCGCGTGACGAGCGCATCCGGCAATAGCGCTGGTCCGCTTTGTTACGCGTGCATTCAATCTCAGGGGGTCGGAGAAATGTTCGTGTTTGAAAACACATTGCGAGGGTTGTCGTCAGTAGGAGGCGATTCTATTACGACTCAAGATTATCGGTCTGGTACGGCACAACCTGGGGACCTAGGATTGTGCGACGGCACAAAATCCTATGACGGCAACTTTTCCTCAGTATCTACCTACAGGGGATATCCCTGTAAAGGGCAACCAGGATTCATGGAAAGCAATGGCAACCCGGGATACGGCAAATCATCACCAATTGTCGCTTTTAAAAATGTTAATGGACACACCGGCGCTAAGATAGACCTGACGATTCGCAGCAACGGTTCGCCTGAATACTGGCAGAACCACCTTGTAGCCAACCGTGACTACTATAACGCCGTCTCTGCCAATGCCCAGAGTTCTTCAACGAGTCCATTTAACGGCACGAGTGGTGTTGGATTTGGCACACTCGCAAACCGCCCTACGACTTGTACACACACGACTTTGCAGAACGGTGATGAAGGGGGTGGTGTGATGTACTGGGCAACGGATCAAGGGTCATGGAATCAATCCGGAGATGGGCGAGGCAACGGAGTGCTCTATCGCTGTTCAGCGACGAATACATGGATAGTCCATTACACGCCGTATGCCTATCCACATCCCCTGGTGAGTGGCAGTGGAAGTGGCAGTGGAAGTGGGGCGACGACCCCACCTCCTGCCCCAACAAACCTTAGTGTTCAGTAGCGTTCTGACACCATGAGAGCTCAGGGGTTAGGTAAAAACAAGGCGGTACATCTTGTCTAGGGTGGGCGACCTCAAGCACATTTGATGTGTCGCCCACACTATGAGGATCGTCAGAGCAAATGCTCCGATGATTGAAAGAGCCCACAGTTCCCCCGTACGGACATCGACCGTTACTAAACTCCGCTGTAAGAATTGCAACAGGCCGATTTGAGCGATATAGGCATAGAGAGAATATTGTCCTAGGAGAACAACAGTGCTCACGAGTACTCGTGGCTCTCTGATCGTAATTCCTGCACCATAGATGAGCAATACACTCAAGCACACACCAATCACCTCCAGAAAGTAACGCTCTCCCCATATGTTAATGGCGATAAGATACCCGGCATATAAACCGGCCATGACCCACGACCAACCCGCCCAGGTATAGATTCGTTGAAGTGGATATTGCCCCAACGTCATACCAAGGGTTCCGATTGCGATGAATGAGAAGTTCGGGTTCGCAACTTCATAATGATCAAGGAGAGAAACACCAACAAAAGATGCCGCACACACTACTAAGACAAAGTACTTAGTCACCTGCATACCAAGAAATATCAAGGTCGACAAAATAAGCAAATAGCCGATCGGAAGGAGAACTCCAAAAGCCATCCTCCCGTTCCCTCCAATGTAGATCGAGGCCGCATTGTTTAGGAAATTCTCAACGCCAGGCATTGCTCCCCTATAGCTATTTGAAAACGCCATATTCGCAAGTACGTTAAGCAGCGTGAACAGGGCCAAGATTTTGAGGCCTCTCACCAGCAATCTGAGATATAAGTTTGAATTATTGAGCCCATACTTTGTCGGATAGACGGTTGCCAAGAGAAAACCTGAAATAAAAATGAAAGAAGCAGGGATGAATCGGAGGTATGGATAAACCGGCCCATCGATTCCGACAAAGTAGTTCATCCAGTGGTATAGAAGCATGAACAACACGAGGACGCCTTTTGTGAAATCTAGAGCTGAATCTCGGGAATCCTGATGATCCTGTTGGCCCATAGCGATTGTCAGGCTGTTCGCTCGACGAGAACTGGTCTGCTCACATGTTTTCGTATGGGCGTGGCGTGTGGGCGCAATTGCGTACGATATTCCATAAGAGCATACAACGTGACAAACCACATGATGCCTACCTTATTGAACGAGGCTTCTGAATTGTTGTACATGATCGCCAAGACAAGCATGATGAACCGCATGCTCGATCCGGGCTGATTGTTTACAAGCTTCTTTCTGATACGAAAATACGTTGAAGAAAGAAGCACAAGTAGCAAACCCACGCCGACCAACCCGCCGTTGAGATAAGTCTCAAGATAGCCGTTGTGAGCCTGAATAATGCCGCCGACTGTGTTGAACAATTGGGTAAGTCGTTCCCCCGCCCAGAAACTATTGAATCCCGCTCCCACTAAAGGACTATCCTGATAATTTAAAAGGATAGGCCAGACTTCAGTACGGGTCGTGAGAGTCATGTCCCGTCCGAGGAGGTCGACTACAATAAGCTCCTTGATATTAGTAAATGAATCTATCACCACGAAAAGAATCGCTGATGTCAGCATCAATGCTTCAACACGACCAAACATTCTCGTGATAGACGGTAACCCAAGGGTGATAAGCAACGCCGACCCTACAACGGCACACAGAAGGGATGTGGCACTGTTCGCAATCAGTAAGAGATACCAGCAGAGCAGGAGCACACCGCATCTGGAAACCATGAGAGGCTTGTCTTTGATCCGTCCCTTCGCATTCCCCGCATCGAGAAGAACCCAAAGGAGAAACAGAGCTCCGACAAATGCCAGAACCCCCAATGTATTCTTATGCGTTGCTACTCCAACCCACATCAGTTCACTTCGATCAAACCCTGAATACGTTCGTCCCAAGTCTGGGTAGTAACGAATCAATAATACGGACATGGGAATGCAAAGATAGGCGACCCTCGTCATAACCGCTCTCATTGCGGCGATCGGATCCCTATCTGAGAGGACGACCAATACCATCACAACATTGCCCAGATCCTTGAAAACCCTTTTAAGAGTCACCACTGGATAATCAGACCACACGATACTGAGCAACCAGAATAAATAAAAGATACAAAGCCATACATTGCACGCAATGACTGAAGAAAGTTGAATGCGTCTCCGAAAGAGTACGACCAGACCAGCGACAATTAACGATAGGCTAACACTAGCCTCCAGTGGATTTCCCTCATCAAGCGCAACTTGCCGGCTGATGTCCCCTCCTACACTGAACCATTCGGTCACCGGACGCGATCCGTACATCGCAACCCATGCCACAACAAACCAGACGGCAGGAGACACCACCACTCGCTCTTTCGCATCCCGGTAATAGACCCAGGTGAGCCACAGGACGAATATAAGACTGGCGACGGTTCCCATCATCATGGTCGCACGTTTGTGGACACCAGTTCATCTCCATATGCTAGGCCTTGGAGCATCGAGACATACTTCTCCTTTTCTTTACTCCACAACAGTCTTTCTCGAACTTTCGTAAGCCCATTCCTGTACCGGATCAAAATACCGGGATCTTCCACCACTTGCAGCATCCTTTGCGCTAATGATGCTGCATCTCCGGAATCGAAAAACATGCATTCATCAGGCTGGAAATAGTATTCTATCGCCGCATTCCGAATGCTAATTGACGGCAAGCCCAAACAGGCGTACTCGACCAACTTCAACGGCAGAGCATAATTAGCAACCGTGGAAGTTCTGATATCCAAGGGAACGAGGCCGACATGGCAGTCGGATAACATTTGGGGAATCTCATGCAGAGGGTACATACGATTCACAAATTCCACGACATCGCCTACTCCACTATTGTGGATCAGGTCATTAAGTGTGCTGCTGAAGTCACCTTCACCGATGATTCTCACTCGAATCCTTTCCCGATGGCGCACCTTAGCGACCGCCTCCACAAGACTGCGCAATCCATACCTCTCCAGGATGGTTCCATGAAACACAAACCGTATTAGGCCATCAGTCGATGGATACTCCAACGGAGTGAAGATGCTATCATCAGCGAAATTCGCAACCACACCGATAGTTTCCGGATGGTATCCGTGCTTGACCAGAATGCCGTTCTTAACCGGCTGGCTCACAGTAATCGTCTGGTTTGCGAAGGCCACGCTCAGTCTTTCTTGAAGCAAAAGTAGTCGTCCCACGATGTTATTCCCAAGATTGCGAAATTTTGAGCCGTAAGTCTCTGGCATAGGATCATGGATATCTAAGATAACCTTGGCTCCGAATAGCTTGGGAACAATAGCCGAAAACACAAGTGCATCAGGCATATTATGAACATGTACGACCTTATATCGCCTCGACAGAAACAACCAAGCCGACCTTAAGACGCACAATGTGAAGAATCGCATATATTCCCACACATACCGGACGAGAGAGCTTCCTCGATACCGCGCTTGGACACGGTAGACCCTCACCCCTCGAATGATCTCTGTTGAGAGTTGCCCTGGACGCCTTAAGGCAATCACATCTACAGAAAATCCGCCTTCAAGAGCCGCCTCCGCCGCGCGGATCACCCTGGGGTCAGTCTCGTAGTAGGTGTAGGCGATCATCAGAACTGCCTGAGCCATGTGCGATAAGTTAGGGGCAGTGAGGGGTAAGCTGACGGATTGACCGGCGGAATTCATGTTATCTGCCACCGGTCATGCTTGGCATCGTTTGCGAAAAGGCAACATCTTGTGGATCCGCTCCATCTGCTCTCGTCGATGAAACGACCGCAATGCAGGAGGAATCGGATTCGGCTTTCCGGAAAGCCATGCATAGGTGTAACCCAAGAGCAGGGACAGCCCTCCGAGGATCAATGGCTGATTTTTCATCTGAAAGAGACTCCGAGCGATCTCCCACAGAGGATGATTGCCGACATAATAGTCTTCCTGTCCATGGCGGAAGCGGGCCTTGACTGGACTACGGTCTGCAGTCCCCATGGCTCGATGGTGGACACAGCTCCGCTCGACAAACGTCTGTGTTGTCCACCCAAGCATCCGAGCTGTCGTCACTGCGACCCAATCGATGCCCCCACCTTTGATAGGACGGTATCCCCCAATCTGATCGAAACAGCGTCTCCTGAATAATTGGCAGGCCCCTGAGACATGTTCCAGGTTGGAGAGCGCATGACTGTGCGAACCGGGATTACCCGTCTCTTCAACGAAGGGCGTCCCTCCTACGCCCAACGTCGACAGTTCGCTAAACTTGGATAAGAGAAACTCATAGTAGTCGGCCGGTACAGTGATATCGGCATCCAAGTTGCCTACTAGATCGAACTCGACCTCTTTTAAGGATGCATAGGCGGCATTGACCGCGTGCGCCTTACCTGCAAAATGACGATCAGGCGACCTTTCCAGCCTTAACAGTACGATCCAGGGAAACCGGCCGGCAGCGGATCTGGCGATCTCATCCGTTCGGTCCGTCGATCCGTCACTGACGATGATCCACCGGACCGGCTGAATGGTTTGGCGCGTCACTGAACGAATTACTTCCTCGAGATGGGCTTCTTCGTTCCACGCCGGTGTGATGAGCGCGTATGTCAGATTAGCAACTGTTGGTGGCATGATCGCTGCTGCGAGCCGGGCCTAGGCAGATATCGGTGTCATTCTTCGCAGAAGAACGGCCAGAGCTTTCGTCATAGTTCCCTGCCCCCAATGCAACATGGGGGTCTTCACCTTCTTCCAGCCGAGATCGCGATAATAGAAATGGCCATCTGCATCTTGCATATTGTCGATAGTCCAGGCGGCAACTTTCTGAGCCAAGGTCAGGCTTTCAGGATCAGACTCACCAAAACCGGCAAGCGTTTCGATCGCTTGCGCCGCACACTGGATATCGATGGGATAAGTCCGATCGTGAAAGTATTTGGGACGGCCATCTGCTTCAAAGAAGTGGTCTTTGTAGAACTGCAGCCCCTTCTCAATACATTCATCAAACGATTCGTCCTTGGTCGCTTCCCTATAAACCTTCAACGCGGAAAGGTTGTAACCGGTGTGAAAGTTGTCTATCCAATGATATTTTGGCTCTTCCGCGTAGTACCAGGAGCCATCCTTCTGCTGCCTGGCGCAGGTATACGTCATCGCGTTGGTGGCCACCGCAAGGCATTCTTGGTTATTTTTCAGGGTACCCAAACGGGCAAGAAAGGCGGCGCCCATCACGTTCGAATTATGGATGGATGACTGCCGATAGGCGACGTAGCTCAAACAGTTGCCGCTTGCTGTCCGTTCCTGTGGTAGGCCGACTATCCAACGACCAATACTTTCCGCAACATGCAAAAACCGCTGGTCGTGCAACGTTTCGCATGCATCAAGAAAGGTTTGCCCGATCAAGGCGCTCCAAATGAGGAGCGGTTCGCCCAAGGGACGTCGCCCGCTTCTGGTTGCATATTCATAGGGATCTCCCCAGCAGTGCTCTGTAGAATGAACGGCGCGATTAGCTATTAACCATTCCAGGCAATCAATCGCTTTTCTACGATGGTTTTCATCTCCATTCGCCCGATACATGAAAAGATAGCCCCATGCCATATACCCGCGACCAATGGCTGATTCGTGTGGGGAGATACCAAGGAATGGACGAATGTTGAAGGGTGCGCGCAGGACGACTTGTTGCAAGATCCGCATAGGTAAAACCCGGGCCCCTGTTAGCGTAAACAGCGGTGAGAGATTCCCATCCGCGGGCTCATAGCCACGATACTGATGCCTGACCACCCAGGAGATCACGCGCAACAGGCTTCGCACAACCGTTGCTTGCAATTCGACTGGCTCTCTCATTGCACAGTCACTCGGCTTTCAGAGTTTTGATTTCTACCCCCACGACCAGCGGTAACCTCTTGTGAGAGATACTCAGCCACAGCCTCTCCGATGACCCTGTAGCCGTTTCGGCCAGGATGCATATCCCTTGTCGTTTGCGCATAGAGTTGCTTCTCAGTGGACCGCTCCAATGCGGGAAGCACATCCACATAGGCGATTGCGTGATCGTCTAGATAGCTGATCATCTCCAATTTCGCCTGACGCTCATTGACGATGACCTTGTGGAGTGTCTCATATAAATGGAGCTTGGGATCCTGCTCGATGTACTTGGCAAATACGGTTTCCTTTGTGGGAATGATTACCACCAGGAATTTGCAGCCTTCTTTCCGGCATTCCCTATCCATCTCCTCAAGCAGATGGAAGGTGATACGCATTCCTTCCCGTATCGGACCGCTGGTTTGATTGAGGCTTTCTGCGATCCCGAGCGGTCTGAACGCCTCACGGATGTTCCTCTCCTCGCGAACTATACTCGTCGTATAGGAATCGCCCCCATCTGCAACCTGTTTGAAACGAATGAACTCTTTCACCGCAGCTACGATGGGGCCATGAAACACGATTCTGTAGATCATGCTGTGGCTGGAGAACCAATTCCGTATGGTAGCGCCCCATACGGGAGGGCCGGGATCCCAATTGTCAGGATTTACAAGATCCCAATGCCCTTGCCTCAGGGAAGCCCAAAAATCGAGCCCATGGGTGATGGAAAAGGCATTTTCAAAGTCATCTCCCATATACAGCCCGCAAATGACCCATTTGGGTCTCAACTGCAAGGCTTTCGTCTTGAACATGTGATAGTACTGGTTTGGGCCATAACCTCCGAGACCCAGATTGTAGACCTCAAGCCCCACCGTTCGTCCTAGAACAGCCGGCCATGCATCATCCATTGCTGCAGTATTGCCATAAGTATGGGAGTCTCCCACTGCCACAATAGTTGCACTCGTGGGCACACGACTGTTCCGGAACCCCCACGCGTCAAATCCGGTGCTTGGAGTCTCGATTTTATGACCAAGAATACTGTCGCTACTCATTTTCGGCGAGAGATAGTCGGCCTCATTGAGAATCACCCTAGCGCCCAATTCACACACAAGAATCCCTAGGCACAAGGAGGCCAGGAGAAGAATGCCCGTAAAGAGGATATGCTTGCAGCCGGAGGTTATTGCCTTAACGTCTTGCATGTGTGCGTTTTGTTACGAGGACGCTTGGCCGCTCGCCGAAATCCTGTTTTCTGATTTCTTCGATCTGACTTCATGGGAAAGATTTACTTCTCAAGTTCAAGTTTCACATTCGATGGAAGCAGTTCCGTCGAACATCCTATCCACCGACTCATGAGCCGATACCGTTGAGCCATGAACGTGGATTACAGCGCCACGGCTATGCGACCGAGGGGCCGATATCTGGAAATTCGAAACGTAGTCTTCAGGTCCATTTCGAATCCCACGGAACTGAATCGACCGTCGCCAGCGGAACCACTCCACTGCCTCACCGCACTTAGCGAACCAAACCCGATTTCCTTTTCCAACCATCTCAAGCAAATCCTGATAGAACCGACCCAATAATCGCTCTGGAGCGAGGCTTCGATCGTGCCAATTGATCACCACCGTGCCTCCAAAATGCTTTGCATCTGCGACTATCTTCCTAGATAGTTCCAGTGCTTCCTTTGGTGCGAGACTCAATCGGCCTGAGGAAAAGAGCGCAGAATCCATAATGGACATCGGTAGCTCCATCAGCGTGGTACAGCCTAGTGGGCGAAAAACCTG
This sequence comes from Nitrospira sp., assembly GCA_019636945.1. Taxonomy (GTDB): domain Bacteria; phylum Nitrospirota; class Nitrospiria; order Nitrospirales; family Nitrospiraceae; genus Nitrospira_D. Next base: position 21,582 of record JAHBWO010000013.1, read on the forward strand.
TGACGTACCAGCACGGTACCCTATCGCTTCGTTAAATCCGCAGGTTGAGTCATAGTCGAATCCGGCATCCTCTAAACGCTTAGGAGAGCATGCATCAAAATACAGCCAGTGCATTCGAATACCTACTGACTTTGACCCCGTAAGGACAGACACCTCTCTTATCTCACGTTCGCCGGCATCCCTATCACGCCATGCATCTATTCCGTGCACCCCTATCTCACTACCCAGAGATACAGCATTCCTAACCTCAGCTTGAACATCACTTACCTGATAACGAGTGGCACGCCAGGCGTTAGTAGTTCCCTCCAAAGAAATGCCAGGGACTCCCTTGAAAGGAACAAGAAAAAAGGTGGACTGCTCACCTGGCTCTGCTTTTGCGTAGTCCTCAAATGGTCGCCACAAATCAGGCAGTAGTCCCGCGAATACGAAAGGCAAAGAACATAGAGCACACCAGTTCCTAACTAATTCAGAGAATGACCGGCGACCTTTGAAAAAATCAAAGAAAGAGCCAATTGAGGAACGATATAAAAAACCAGCCATGGTCCGGTCAAACCCATGATGTCGAATTCCAAAAAAATCTACGTCGTGCGTCAAACAACAGATAAAATCCTGTCCGAATGGTCGAGGTGGTATCTCTATAAAGGTTATGTTTTCCTCAAGAAAGATATCGCGTAAAACCGCAATATGGAGTTCTAAGCTTGGCGTCGATGCGTTAGCAACAGGCTGTCCTTCCACAACCAGAGCACGAATCTCTGCAATAAGGTCATACCCTATCCGACGCACCACGCGCGTTCCTTGGATAGATCGACAATCGATGGATTGTCCACAGGCACTCAGAATTCCTCTGCGACCTGAGGGTTCAAATAATCCGACGTTTCCGTAAATCGGAACAGTGGCATCTCGCCAGCAGATTTCAGTGGGACCACTGGCACACTTGACGACAACACCGGCAGCTCTATCACCATGAAGCTCACGAGAACTGTAGACTAGACACACGTCGGCATCGACTTGTTCATAGGAGTCATCGGTACACAAAATCACCCGGTATTTCCGACCTGGTACGGCCTGCTCCCATGGAGTCTTGAACAATTCGAACAATTCCGAGACTACAAGCCACTCGGACGACTGAGCCACTACACCGATCATGTGCTGATATCCGCGAAAGACACTTTGAAGAAAAGACGGGGTAGTTACTTCAAGAGAACGATTTCTTGACCAGGCAGATGAGATCTCCACCTTGACGGGACCACTTACTCACCAACCGATTGATCCTTGTACATGGCTCGCTAAATGCCAGCTGCCCGAAAACGTAGGCATCGACCTTAAAGGAAAAATAGAACCTCGCGCTTGGGTAATGTCGGAAATGATGTTGCAGCTCTGTCCAGGAATGATAGCGCCAGGAGCCGCTTCTCTTGGAAGAACAGTTAGAGTAGTACAGAAACATCAAAAACCCACCAGGTTTTACAAAACCGAGGAGTTTTCGTGTTACTTCATCGTTATCTGGGAAGTCCACCCTATTATATAAGGACAACCCCCGAGCGAACACACAATCGAACTGCCCCAACTGAGCCGACAACATGTCATCCTCGATATCGGCTACAGAAAAGGAAATGCCAGAATCCCCATACGCACGCTGTGCTGCCAAGATTCCAACATCAGAAATATCGATACCCTGCACCGCCATGCCATGTTTTCGAAAGAGATATGAGAAGAGGCCTTGACCGCACCCAACATCAAGCACAGTTGCCCCTGGCTTTAACTGACAGGCACCAATGAGACCTGCAAGATACCGGTCATAAAGCCATATTCGGTACCCAAAATAGTTTAGTTGCTGGTAGTAGATGTTGTAGTGAACAGCTTGATCACTTTTCATTGCTCTCCGCTACCGAGATGATATCCGAAGGTGATACATACAGATTCGGACTGGAGCCGGCGGGAGGAATTGAACACTCCATCAACCGAATAACGAATCGGTCGCTCTACCGTTGAGCTACACCGGCAAACATTCCGAGCACTATACCTGACATTGAACCATTAACATCTTTAACTCATCTGATACATCACTTTCCTGTACCAGAGATTCGCACATTGCATCAGTTCAGGAATGAACGTTATTACTCCGCGGAGGACTAATGAAAAACACTCACGTCTTTTGAGTAGCACGAAGCAATTCAGCCCTCACATTCCAAAGACAGTCGATAAGCGTCGCTGGGAGCAACCCGAGAAGTCCTCGGTGTAATTTGAGCCGCAGGTACACCTTTCCCTTCTTCGTAAGCGGGATGAAATACCGAGGAAAATCCAGTTGCACAAAACCATTTCGCCGCTTGAATTCAGACAATTGGCTCTTATCCTTATTGCCATAAGTAAATTTGCTATAGGTAAGATACGAGATCCCTTTTTCCTGACATATTTCAACTGCCTTAGCAATCAGTGCATTCATTGGCCGCTTGTCGTAGTGCGCTGCCTTGGATATGATTTGCATCATATTTGCCACCTGATCAACATACACAAATTTGAGGAACCCAATAAGTTCATCGTTGTAGTACGCCCCTATGAATTCACTCCTGTCCAGATAGCTACTATTCTCTCGTTTGACTGACTCCAGATCTTTACCATAATGCCAGAACTTCTTACCCTGCCTGACCGGCATCTCATCATATACATCTTTTATGCCCTTAACGAAGGCGTCGTCAAACTTCGCTGACTGAACAGTCACTCCACGTTTTGCTGCACGGCGAGCGTTCTTACGAGATTCTTGTGGCAGCTTGGCCCACCAATCCTCAAAGCTTTTCGTGCACGCAACTGCAGCGTTATCCCATTCGAAGAGATACGGGTACTTCGGAGTTGCCTCATAGATCTTCTGCGGAAATGTCAGTATGTCGGCCTGCAATCTCTTGTCGGATAGATTCGCAATCAATGTTGCCACATCAGCGATCAATTCACCTTCTACGAATTCTTCATCAAATATCCTTGCTGTCTTGATGATATTGCCAGTGATGATTACCCGCCGGCCATCAATGATAGTGGCAGGGACTCGGATTGTTTTTCCCCGAACAGAAGCCTCAGCGTAATGAACTTCGTTCATAATCAGGCCCAAGTGTTGAACGCCGGTTGCATAGCATACGTAGAGTCATCGATGGTCTATGAACAAACGATGGATGAGCTCCAGCGTCAGCAAAACATGCAGCTCATCGGTGTAGTTCCGAATTCCCAACAGATGCTTCTTGACCACGGTCTCCAGAATTTTCTTAGTAATGTATGGCCTAGAAAGAGTGCGTGGGTCCAAGAGCATCTGTCGGACGTACTCTCCCAAGGCATCTCTGTACCAAATTCGATAATGGTTAAACTTATGCCTGCCTAGAAAGAGGCGCTCAAGATGAAAAGGAGAAAGAAGATAGTCTACGTACGCTACCCATTGAGGCATACCATAGTCGTATGCATACTCAGCTTTGGTTAGAAATTCGTGTGCACTTCTGGAGAATTTTCCGATCAGCCCAGTCCCTCCTACATCCCGATCCGTGGGAATGCTGCGAAGTGCTGCACTGCCGTCCGCAATCAACCGGAGACAAGCATCGTTGCTCGTTCGCATCGACTGTGGTGCTCGAAACGCAGTCCGAACGAGCTCGTTATCGAGATAAGGAGAACGTAGCGAAACCTGAGTCTCCTCGAGGGCTAATAATCCGTAGTGGTACCAGGGAGCTTGTTTGAAGACCGCAAATGACACTGGATGTCCTGGAAGCAGCGATCGATAGGTCTCGTCTGCCTGCAGACAGTAATTGGAGAGCTCCTTTTCGAAGAGACTAGACAACGGTTGTACCGGCTTAAATGCTCGCAATCCGCGAAGGACTTCGCTGCCATAGTTCCCGGTCATCCTGACAGGCGCGATGGTACGGACACGTTCATTGAGGAAGAGATCAGATGCCCTTCGAACATCGGCACATCCATCGGTCAAATAGACTGTCCGTTCAGCATAATGTTGAAACCGCGAGAGGAATTCGTCTCCAACCTGTATGACCTCATGCGTTTGACTGCACGCACGGGCGACCGTTCGTGCCACGATCACATCGCGGCAATCACGGTATGTTCCCCCGAATGTGTAGCATGGCAGTGTTCCAGGAGCTGGTTTGTTCCAGGCAAGGATCATCCGCGTATCCAATCCGCCTGTTAGCGAGAGCCCTATCGGTTGCCCAGGCCGAAAATACCGCGGTAGATTCAAGGCAAATACGTTCCGGAGTTCCTGATAGTACTGTTCAGGTTCGAGAATCTCTTGCTCCTCCCACTCACGAGGCGAAAAGTAGGACCCTTTTTTCTCGACTGAACCGTCTCGCATCGTCCACGTTGCCGCGCAGGGCAGCACATGAATCCCTCGAAATAACGTGCGGTTCTCCAGCACGCACCCGCAGGTGACATACTCACCGAGGGCACGCGGTTCTATACTCCGCAGTTCCGGCCGGACAGCAAGAATGGCCTTCGCCTCAGCTGCGAAGTAGCATGCTTCCTTAGCCTCGTGATAATACATGCGGTGCATTCCGTACCGGTCGTTGAACAACGTAGCAGTTCTTCGCTTCCGGTCGGCAAGTAAACCGTGAAATCGTCCATTGAGACTGCTAGGGAAATCGGGCTCAGACTCAGCACAGCGCGCAAGATAAGCTGGTGCATCTCCGATATATGGCTCATTGGACACGGTTAGACTTTGGTTCCCCTGAGAGCTGGGGAAGTTTTCCCCTGAAAAAATCAGCGTCAAATCGCCCTGCTCGCACCTGAGCGGCATGCCGTCGGGGAAAGAGTGTCTCCTGGCAACCCAGCCGACATAGAGCCCGAGTGATTCATCCACCCAGGTACCGGCGACGTAAAAATTCTCGTGCTGGAGGGCCTCGACCATCCGCTTCAGCTGCGGTTCAGCCCATCCACGAGACATCTGAGTCTGCAGTCCAACAATTCCTGGCATAGGCTCTTGAATACAAACAAGCGAGAGGACAGATCACGCGTGTGCACGGTTCCAAGATAGAGCACCCACAGACACAACCTTTACGTCACTTCCTAAACGGAGGATCGCCTCTTCCATCAAGAAGCGATATTCGTCTGGCTTAACGGGGTGAGCCTCTACCTCGACTACCCACTTGTGAGCTAACGAGAAAATCCGCTGTAGTCGGCTAACCGGCTCGACTGGTTCGAGAGAGAAAAAATAATCCGTCAGACGGTGGCGCTTTGCCAGCCGCCTGTCGATCCAACGGCGATAGAGACGGTTCCAGACACTCTTTTCGCCTACCGCGAACGAAAAGTTGCGTCTCACGATCGCACCAAGAGGCAGCAATCCTTGAGATAGCACGTTGGCGCAGAGGTGCATATGATGGTGACCGTCAAGCCTGGTAGGGCTCCTGCCGTAGAGCCGACCGAATTCATCGATCTGCGCCTTAACAACATGCTCAAATTCGCATGTCAGGCCCGGGTGAAACATGACTTGCGCAAGGCGGTGTCGCAAAAGGTATCGGGCAATCTTTTCTTGGCATTCTCTCAGCATCGAGGAGCAGCCGCGTCCTGAAAATGGAGTTGTCAGGTTGAGATGCAGACCGCTGTCCACTCCAAACTCCCGTGCGGTGATGGCAGCTCGTTCTGAATCCTCCATGAAGACCATCGCGCTCACCGACGTAACGCTACCCCGTCGGACACAGTCAAGAGCGCGGTCGGTTGTTTGCCGGTCTCTTCCCCAGTCATCGGCGTTCATGATGAGAGAGCCGGTCACCTGACGGAGGTGCTCCGAGTTGTCGATTGCGCGTTTCACATCATGCCTCGAGTAATTGCGCTCAGCCGCTCCCCCATGCTGACGCACACCGAACTAACCACATTCCCACATGATTCGAAGCAACCCAAAAACCTGACTTCTCTCCCCTTTTCTCCAGCCAAATCACTCTTAAACTTATACGTACCAGGATTTGCTAGGGGGTTGATCCCATTCAAATCATACTGATGCACGTCCGTCTCTTTCAGTCTCTGGATCAACTTCCACTGGACGAGGTAAGACCCACGACGTTTCAATCCCATGGTACTCGTCGCGCCAAACAAATAGATTGCAGTGGAACCGATGGCACTGCTGATCACTCCCGCACAATCACCTTCGTCCGATCGGCACAGCATGATGTTCATCTTCAGGTCTGCAGGCAATCCTCGCTGGATCTCCCTAAATTCATAAATATCGTTGGGCTCGACAAACTTTTTCCTCGCCACCATGTCCTTGTAGATTGTAATGAATCGATCGAAGAGTTCGTCCTCCACTCCTTCGACAATCTCCAAGTTGAGTTTCTTGGCCACCTTCAGTTCCCGTTGCCAATGCGGCTGGAGTCGCTGGTACAACTCATCCATCGATGGACTGAGATCCATGATGATGGTACGGGATCTTTTACCGTTCTTGGCCCTTAAGAAGCCTTCCTCCTTCAAGATTGCCAACGCCCACGAATGGTCTTCTTCGAAAAGAGCCGGATTGATCCTGAGAAGTAATCCCCTCTTGCCTACATACTCAAGGTGCAATGCTCGGATCACCTGGCGAAACACCTTTTCATCAGAACGGTGACCCCGCAGCCTCCACAGTGGCCCCCACATGACATACGCGATCCCAGCACCGATGAAGGGAACCGTTTCGATCCTGCATTGGGCGATTGCAACGACCCGCGCGTCCGCCCTTACCACAAGATGACTGATGTTCTTCCGCCCACTTCTCACCAGCCCGTACGACCAGCTTTGATAAATGTTGGCATCGGTGAATTGACGAAGAAGCTGATGCCACGACTCCTCGTCGACTGTGTCGATTTCATAGGTATAACCCGCCTCTAACCCGCATATGTGTGACTTTCTTGTAATCATCGCAAGGGGCAGGAATAGAAGCGGATGCCGAGAGAGAGACCTTACTCAGTCACGTATTGTTCCTGGACCGGATTGATTCCAACGACGGCCAGGAGCTTCCCCATGTGATCGCACAACCGAACCAAGAACCTCATGAATTGGTCCTGCCCCACCATGAGCGCAAATGGGAGACCCGTTCCATAAATAGCAACGGCAACAAGTGATTTGACGACATCTCGAACTCCGAATCCCGGAGTCAGCGGCTCCATGGCTCCTCGCAGTAACGCCCGTCTCAATAGAAACTTTCGATTCCATCGAAGTGGCGGAACCACCTCATATGCAACAGCTTCGTTGCACCACACAAACATATGACCTTTTCCAATCGCACGGTGAAAGAATTCCTGGTCTTCACCGTTTCGCAATTCTGGCCGGAAGGGCTGTTGGAATCCTGAAAAGACGTGCCGTCGGAGCAGAACGTTTCCGGTGCGTCCCTTCCGCCAGTCAATGACCAATCCAGTTGGATACGTGGGCCGCTCATAAAATTTCCCCTTGATCACCCATGGCGGAGGAGTTTGGTCGAAATGTGGCTTTACGGGGCCTAACGCCCCGTCCGCCTTGAACTTCAGACAAGCCTCGTACAAGGTAACGAGCCAACGCTTGATTGGGAATTCGTCGTCGTCGATGAACGAAATAAAGTCGCCTGAGGCCTGTTCGACGGCTTTGTTCCTCGCGAGTGCGATATTCTGCCGTGGTTCCATGCAATAGCATACCGGAATCGGCGACTGGGTTCGAAATTCCTGAACGACATTCTCTGCAGAGCCGATGCGGTCATTGTCGACGATGACGATCGAAAAAGTGAACAGTCCTCTGGTGTCTTGCTTGCCCAATTCCTCTAACAAGCGCCGTAGCATCGTCGGCCGCTTGAAGGTGCACACACATACGCTGATATGGGGCAAACCCACCGCCGTCGGTTGTTGCCTCGCAGGTGCTGCTTCTTCTCGGTTGACCATGGAACACATACTCCAGTCTTCGTCCTTTAGATCCCTACCTGGGTATTCTCAAACGCAGCAACGATCTTTTCTTGATCCTGTGCGGTCAGGTATGGATGCATCGGAAGACTGAAGATGCGTTCTGACAGCCGCTCGGCAACGGGAAAGTCACCCTTTTGATACCCCAGTTGAGCAAACGCCGTCTGCAGGTGCAACGGGCGCGGATAGTAAATCGCCGTGGGAATGTCCTTCTCTTTAAGTGTATGGAGGTAGGCTTCTCGGTGGTCCGTGACGACAGAATATTGCGCCCAGGCTGATGCCAGACCATCGGGAACAAAAGGGATTTGGACGATCTCTTTCAATGCAGATGAATACCGGCCGGCGACATCCTGTCGCATTTTGATTTCACTTTCAAAGACCTCCAGTTTCGCAAGCAGAATGGCAGCCTGCAGGGTATCCAGCCGTCCATTGATGCCGATACGCACGTTGTCGTACTTGTGCGATCCCTTCCCATGCTCTCGAAGCGAACGAAGGCTGTTTGCCACCACCTCATCGTTCGTAAAGATGGCCCCTCCATCCCCATAGCCTCCGAGCGGCTTCGCCGGGAAAAAACTGGTGGCGGCAATATCGGCGAGGTTGCCGACTCTTTTTCCTTTATAGCTTCCCCCGAGGCTTTGAGCAGCATCTTCCAAGACCAACAGACCGTGTTGTCTTGCAATCTGGTTAATAGCATCATAGTCCGCAGGAAGACCGAACAGATCCACGGGAATTATCCCTTTCGGTTTGAGGCCTTGCTTCCCTCCACGAGCATGAACTATTCCCTGTTCGATTTCCGCGACCGTCAGCTCAAGCTTTTCAGGATCGATGTTGTAGGTTTTAGGATCGATATCGACAAACACCGGAGTGGCGCCAAGCAAGCAGACTACCTCCGCAGTCGCAATGAACGTAAAGGGCGTTGTGAATATGGCATCACCCGGCCCGACATTATGCGCCATCAGGCTCAGCAGCAGCGCATCAGTCCCGTTGGCGCAAGAAACGCAATGCTGAGCGCCGACGAATGCCGCCAGATTCTTCTCCAGCTCCACGACTTCCGGCCCCATAATGAACTTGCCTTGTTCCAACACCTGATTGATCCGCTCATGAATCCCCGGTTTGAGTCTCTCGTACTGCTGCTTGAGATCGATGAACTCCATTGTGGCTCCTTTGATGTGATCCCCTCTATGTGGAAAACTGCAGGTCGTTCGATATGCCCCGTTTGAAATGATCGTACGGTAATCTTCCGACTGCCATTTCAGCCGGCAAGGACTTCTCCTCGTCAAGGTCCAAACATCGGAGAACTCCTGCACTCACCTCCCTGTACCGAAAACCGCTTTCGGGACAGACCATGATCCCTTCCACATCAGGCGCCGGCAGTTTGATTCCGTGCCGGCTCATCCAGCCTTGCTGTCTGGCCGGCATGCCGACCATCAATGCGTAATCCGGCACGTCTTTGGCTACCACGGCCCCGGCTGCGATGAATGCATAGCATCCGATCGTCACACCACAGACGATCGTGGCATTCGCGCCGATGGTCGCGCCGCGTTTGATCAGGGTCTTCTCATAGAGCGAATGACGGACGATTTGTGACCGGGGATTCGTGATATTCGTCAACACGCAGGAAGGGCCAAGAAACACATCGTCTTCTATTTCTGTACCGGTGTACACCGACACGTTATTCTGAATTTTCACATTACTTCCAATCTTCACGTCGTTGCCGATACACACGTTTTGCCCTAAGTTACAGCGCTCACCGATTTCTGCGTTTTTCATCACGTGCGCTCCGTGCCAGATTTTCGTGCCAGGCCCGATGCGACAAGGCGTATCGATAGAGGCCGACTCGTGCACGAAATAGGGTTGATCGGCCTGTGTCGATGAGGGATTTTTGCCATTATCCGGCTTCTGCTCAAGAGCGAGTTGGGCTTGATGGAGGACCGCGAGGACGCGGTAACCTTCATCCCCGTCGGTCACCGGAGTTTCTCTCTTCTCAATACAGTGGAGGAAGTGTCGGCACTCTTCCCTAAGCGGCTCCTTCGCCTCTACCCCTACAAAGCACGGTTCAGCTTTCTCGGGAACAGGCATGCCGTTCTGCCACTTGATGGTATGCGAGTACAGGGCGATCTTCTTGTCCCACGGTTGAGTATCTTCAAAGACCGCCATCTTCGACTCCCCAATCACCACGAGTTTCTGCTCCTTGAACGGATGCAGCCAGGAGACAAAGATGTGCCCGTTGATACCGCTCGGAAAAGACAGGTGTGTGGTCGTTACGTCGGCCAGTTGCTTATGCAGATAGTTGTGACCGACCGCAGATACCTGGTGCGGCATTTCGTTGCACAGCGCGAGAATCATTGATATATCGTGCGGTGCGAAGCTCCACAGGGCATTTTCCTCTCTTCTAATTTTTCCCAGGCTCAGTCGCGTGGAATAGATATATTGCAGTCGGCCAAGCTCTCCCCTATCCGTGAGCTCCTTCAGCTTCAGAAAGGCTGGATGGTACCGCAACAGGTGCCCCACCATGAGGATGCGCCGGCGCTCCAGGGCCATCTCTGTAAGCTTTCTGGCATGATCAAGATCGAGCGCGAGGGGTTTCTCGACAAACACGTCTTTGTCGGCCAATAAAGCTTTTGCCACAAACTCATAATGACATTCAGCCGGTAGGGCAATAACCACGCCCTTCACTGCCGCATCGGCCAGCACGTCGTCGAACTGTTCCGTATAGACGACATCAGGATAGTGCTTCTTGAGCGACGAGAGGATCTCCATCCTTGCGTCACAGACCGAATGGAGCGCTCCCTCCTCGAAATAGTTCCGGACCAGATTCTTTCCCCAGTACCCCGCGCCGATGACTGCGATTGATTTCATGTTATTCTCCTTACGCCTCAGGACCGCGAAGTCGATGGCGTTGTCCTTCACCCGTCATATTGGAGGATGAGATCGATGAAGCCGCCTACGACCTGGGGGTTTTGAAGCCTCAGTTTTGTGGAGGGACTGCTGTTATGGGTTCAGAACCGAGATACGCCCGCTTTTACAGCGAGGGGCACAGTAGAGTGGCACGCTTTTCGATTTGAGCAAGAGGCATCCGAGAGACACGGCCGCACATCTCGTGCTGGATGACATTCATTCGCAGTTTCAGACTTTTCCTAGGCTGGGTTCGGATGTCACGTGTGACTTAAACTGGACTGCTCTATCCTTCCCAAGCTTCCGACTAGCTTTCATCAATCGTTTCAGGAGGAAGAGTTCCCAGTAGCCCTGCAACCGTCTTTTGAAGTATCTCTTCGGCCTTCGCCAACTGCCGGCCATGAGATGAACGCCGAAATCTCCAAAGCGGTTCCATGATCGTTGATCACATACGTCCTCCGGGAACAGTACTTTGACCTTCGCTTCGGCATCTGGAAATTCTGCCAGTGTTCTCGATAAGAGCCAGGGACCTGTGGTGTACAGCACCTGGTATTCTTCGCGGAAGATACCAGGAACAGACCTGGCCATAGCCGCTGCCCAATCCGGATCCCGCTGTGCCTTGATGCAATTTTCGATAACAGCTTTCAGAAAAGGGTGGCCCGCAACCGCCCCAAAGGCGTAGTTCCCAAGCTCCCAATCCATATGATGCTCTTCACGCAAGCAGGCATTGATCGTCATTGCCTCGAATGGGAAAACACAGCCCCACTTCAACAATTCAGACAGATTCGACGCGAGAAAGACGTCCATATCGAAATAAAACCCGCCCAAACGATAGACCGCTAAGTACCGGAAGAAATCGTATTTTTGGATCGGAACAGGGAACGAATGAAAGACATCTCGATACTCGGGGAATTCGTTATCGATAAACTCCTCGACTTGCCGATCGTCGAAAAACATGTACTCGAATTCCGGATTGAGCAGCTTGACGTTTGCGAGGGCAGCTCGTTCGAGCAGAGGTAGATCAAGGCTCTTGCTTGTCTGAATGATGCGCTTGGGAATATACGACGACATCGCTCCAGCTCTTTATATATGTATGTTTTGTCGTTGCCTCACCAGCTCGTCTCTGGGGAGGCTCCTGGCTGTTGTAGCTCGGCACAAAGACACGGTCAGCGGCTGGACATCCTTCATCGAGAGGGCTCTCTCCCGAGCTCAGGACATCTTCCCCTTCAGTACCCGCTCCAACTTCTGATACCCGGCCTTGGGGCTCTTCATTTCCCTCATGGCTTCCTTGACGGTCTCCCATACCACCTTTGCCCATGAGATTGGATGGCCGATCTCTCTCATGCGGGCGCTCTGATACCGCCAAAAGTCTTGACCCTTCATTTTCAGGACAGCACCGCCGAGGCGCCGATGGTAGCGTTTGAGGGCCCGTTTCAGAATCGCGTCCTGTTCAACCGTATTGAGATACATCGGCCCATATTTGGATGCGTAGTCCACTTCAGCGACGGCGTCCATACATAATTCTTCCACTCTGGTGGTTTCTCGGCCGTGGTGAACTCGCCTGACGGAAAGAGTCTCGTGCACGAACCCAAAATCGTCATGTTGCAGATACTCATAGTTGGCGCAAATGTCACCATGCGGCTCGAGGACAGAATAGAACGGATCATGCTTTCTTATGAGATCCGCCCTGTATAGATTGCTCGTAGGAGGACCGAAAATGGATAGGTCGTCCATCAACGATATCCGGCACGCTTCTTTTCCGGAAATCTTCTCGACACTGGGAGGCAACCCTTTCCACTGAACTTTGTCGCCTTCCAGTTGATATGCCCCGACAATGGCAATCGTCGGGTGCGCTTCCATCAACCCTACCATCTTGCTTAAGCAATCAGGAGTGATCCAGTCATCGGCATCGACCATCTTGCAATACTTGCTCTCTGAGGACAGACTACGAAATCCGATATTGTAATTCTCCATCACAGTTACATGACGGTCGTTGCAGACCACCCGGATGCGCTCATCCTTGGCCGCATACTCCCGCGCAATTTCCAACGTGCTATCAGTGCTGCAGTTATTGACGATCACGTATTCCAAATTTCGATATGTTTGCGCCAAGACGCTCTCGATACACTCGGCAAGATATTTTTCCCCGTTGTACACGATCGTGACGACCGTGACGAGCGGCGCATTCGGAATCATTGCTCGTACCTTCCTGGACAGAGTCTAGTTGCTTGGTGTCACTTGAACTCTATGCCGCGCACTCGTCCGTCAACCCACTGCTCCCGTGAGATTCGGCCGGCCTTTCAGGCCTCGTAGGAGATCCAGATAAAATTCTTTCTGGCCCATAACGAATAACAGCATCCACAGATACACAGCGACCAGAATGCTTCCGCTGAATGACAGTCGAACAAGCGGAGTTAGTGATTGCGCATAGGCCAGACCTGCAAGATAGGCGAAAGCTGCAGCAATTATCGTCGAAAGAAGCGGACGTCCCACAGTTTGCAGAATATCCTTTGGAGAAATCATCGTGCCATGAATACACCAGGCGATATGGGGAACCACCCACAAGGTCAGTGCGGCAGAGTAGGCGAACGCGACGCCGCGTGGGCCGTACGGCAAGCCAAGAATATACGCCGTGATCACCAACGGCGCGATCACCAGCGCAAGCTTCATGCTACGGCCAACCAGTCCGATCGAGACAAGCAGCCAGTACATCGGATTGATGAGTGCAAAGATGAGAATCGTCGGAGTCAATAATCGGAAGATCGGCGCCGCATCTTGCCACTTTGCTCCAAGGACAAGAAGGATGATGTCATCGGCAAACAGAGCGCAGCCAACAGAGATAGGCAAGGTGAGTGATAGGACCAACGCATAGCTCTTCAAAAAGTAGTTTTTCAAACGGTCTGGCTCATTCTGGAGTCGCGACAAGGCCGCGAATAGAACCCCTCCCGTTGCGGAATTGAGGTTTTCTGTGGGGATGCTCACGAGCTGGTAGGCTCTCCCGTAAATTCCAAGAGCTTCGGCCCCCCAAAATCGGCCAAGAAGCACCTTTTCTACATTATAGGCTACATACACGACGAGGCTGTTTAGGGTGGCTGTGCTTCCAAAACGCACCATCGAGCCGATTTCCGCTCCTCGATGCGGCATTCCCGGAATCCACGTACCGAGTGACCACAAACAAATGGTGGAGACCGCCGGCAGCGAGACCGCCATGCCGACAAGTGCCCAATATCCGAAACCGCTTAGAGCCATGCCGATCCCCATGACGATGCTGATCAACAATGCAATTGTTTCGATCACTGACAGCGTGACAAAGCGCATTTGCCGCTGGAGAAGCGCCGAGTGCTGCACCCCGGCTGCGTTGAATAGGAATCCGGTCCCCAATGCTGCCGTCACAAAGAAAAGACGGGGTTCTTGATAGAAAGAAACGAGGATGGGCGCAACCGCCAGTGACAGACACCCCAGTATTGCGCCCACCGCCATATTGAGCCAGAACAAGGTCGACACTTCTTCGTGAGAGATCGTCGTCCGCTGGACTGTAGCCAGGGACAGGCCAGCATCCCTGAATAAACTGAACACTCCTGTCACCGCCGTGACCATCCCAACCAGACCAAAATCCTTCGGGTCCAGGAGTCGCGCCAACACTATCAGGGAGCCAAGCCGAAGGAAGAAGTTTGCTCCTTGGGAACAGACTTTTGCGAGGCCACCTCGAAGCGTCCTTTCCTTGAGATCTTTCATTGGGAATTTGCGGACGGGCTCAAGTTGTCACCGACTGCCTTTTGGATTTACTCCGAGTAAGAAATAGTCAGATAGGCTCTTAGGCAATCCCAGTAACGGTAAGCCGTTAACGGCTGTTCGCTTCCAATCACTACGCCCTCGCTGTCCACAAGAGGGCCCTAACAATGTGGTGTTACCGTCGTTATGAGGAAGGTCATTCCGGCCGATTTCGCAACGTGCTTCCTGTTTCCTCCGAAACACGTTCGAGCCAAATTTCTCGCCACCATGTGTAGATACTGCGCGGACAGAACATTCGGCAATCACTATATCGTGCCTGACACCAGACTCCTTCCAGCAAGATAGAACTGTTGGTCAACGTAATGAGTTTCCCAGTCCTCTCATCGAGAAACTTATTGAGCCTTGTTTTGACTCGGTAAGTACCGCCGCAATACGGCACGGCCTCAGCATCAAAGTAGAGACCCCGATTCTTATTCTCCGCATTGAGCGTGCCGAGTATTTCTTTGTACGATTTGACCCGCACCAGCTCGCCAGGTTGAAGGTTCAGCGAACACTCCGGCGTGGGATGACCCGATGATA
Source organism: Nitrospira sp. (assembly GCA_019636945.1). Classification (GTDB taxonomy): domain Bacteria; phylum Nitrospirota; class Nitrospiria; order Nitrospirales; family Nitrospiraceae; genus Nitrospira_D. The sequence goes on from JAHBWO010000013.1 coordinate 36,653, forward strand.
TCATTCCACTTCGTCGAGGAAACGGAATGCCGCCCCGGAAAGATTGAAACCGATCGTATAGCCAACGGAGCGGCCGACCGAGCCCAATCCCGGCTTGGATCACGTTGAAATACGCCGCATAGGCGAGACCGCGCAGCATCCTACCCATCGTCACATTTGCCGAGGCATAATCCTCCAGATACTGCCGGACATCCCACCAGGGCAGGAAGGTACCGCAGAAGGGTAATTGAATAGCTTGACAGCGATACGTTGGTCCATCAGTTGCTTCATGACCTTCGCAAGACCTTGCCTTCCATACATCCATCTCGGTGCAGGCGGCTGAGGAGGTTCCTTGAGCGCCATTCAATCGGTTCGATTCCGGGGATTGCTCATTGACTGTTGCCGTTTCCGAAATCGGCCGCAGCCATTCAGTTTTCCAATAAATCAAACAAGCGGCTTGGCATCCCCCATAGGCTTCCCCATCACAACGCAGATCTAAATGAACTGCCTGTGGCATTCTCAGCGACCGTACAGGATTCACCGTGTCGCACGCCTTATGCGCCCGCTTATATACTTGGAACTGCTTTCCACAATACTGAAACATCTGCGGCATAAAGGGCAGCTCATCTAAACGCCCGTTCTTGTCGAGCGTGGCAAGAATTGCCTCCTTGCTCTTTACCTCGACCCAATCTCCGGCTTTCAACTTCATTGCCCCCTCCGCGTTCCCGGTCTATTCAAGCGCCACCTTCCTTGCATAGAAGGCCTCGGCGTACCTGGTTGCCTTGGGAGATTCGATACCCCGAATCCGGAGGAGTCCGTAGAAGGTATCCTCCGTGAACCATCCTTTACTTCGTTGGGTCGCGAATCCCTCCATGAGCAACCGAACTTTTTCCCGGCTGACTTCGTCTGTGAGCGGCACGTACAGATTGGGTTGACCGAGATCTCCGTCGTACTTTGGGATCTCGTACTCGAGAATCTGATGGCGACGATACGTATTCCACGTCAATTCACACACGATACGATGGTCTTGGTGGAGGTCATGACGATAATGGGTAAAAATGAGATCCGGATCGATCACTTGTGGAAGGCTGTCGAAATACTCCTTTACTTCCTTCCCCTGATAGGGCAGATAGCTCTCCCTGAAAGCTTTGGTGATGATTTTCGTAGACCCTGCTCCTCGAAGAAACGCGGCTGCAATTTTCACCGCTTCTCTTTTGCGATCTCCTCTCGCCGTCAAGACCACCCATACGACACGACTCCCAGGATGAGCCTGCAGCAGCTTGAGAATCGTCCCGCCACATCCGATCTCAATGTCGTCGGCATGAGATCCGATGCAGAGAATATTCAAGCTTCTGCGATCAAGCTGAATCGGGATGCTGGTTTTCACGGGAATCAGCGATGCAAACAAAAGAGCTCCGTATGGCTAAGAGGGGAAGTCTTTTCTCTCAGAACGAGGCTTCCATACTTCCCACGGCGCATCACCGTGCGAATACATGTCGTCCAAGGCCTGTTTATCCTTGAACGTATCCATTGAGGCCCAGAAACCGTCGTGCTTATGTCCGATCAGCTGCTTCTCTTTGATCAATCTCTGGAATGGTTCCCGAACCAGTTCCTCTCCCGGACCGATATAGCGGAAGATGTCTTTCTTGAAGATAAAGAATCCGCCGTTGATCCGAATATTGGTCTGGTTTAGGTCCTGAATCTTCTCGATCTCCTCTTGGCCATTTAACGTCACGATGTGATAGCTGAGACGCGGCTTGACACAGACGAAGCTTCCGACCTTATCTTCATTGAGAAATTGATTAAGTTGGGCAGGAAGCGGAAGATCCGTAAGGCCGTCGCTATAGTTGGCGAGGAACATCTCTTCCCCGTCCAGATACTTTTCCACCGCCTTCAATCGTTGACCTATGTTGGAAGTGAGTCCGGTGTCGGCAAATGTGATTCGCCAGTCGCTGATGTCCTTACTCAGTAAATCGAGCCGCTTCCCACCCTCGGAAAGCACGAAATCATTTGAAATGCCCTCTTCATAGCTCAAGAAGTATTTCTTGACGACATCGGCGGCATGCCCAAGACACAACACAAAATCCTTGTGTCCGAAGTGAGCGTAGTACTTCATCACATGCCAAAGGATCGGTCGATAACCGATGGGAACCATGGGTTTGGGAATCGTCTCAGAGTATTCTCTTAAGCGCATCCCAAAGCCGCCACAAAATAGTACGACTTTCATAGAGTGAATCCTCCCAAACTATGGAACGGTCAGAAGATGAGTCTTCCAACGGCAGACTCGCCTGCTCGAAAACACCACATGCGCTAAGAGAACATTAAACCTGTTTAGTAAGTAAACGTGCGTGGAGACCGGGTTACCGAGATGGAGCTTCGTTATCAGTAGATTAGGTGATCGGCAATTTGAAGCAGGATAGCGCCTCGCAAGATTCATTACGTTTCCGGAAGACCTTGCGAGATACTACGAGACCTCCGCATTGAAACAGGAGCAGGCCAGGTTACGTGCTGAACAAGTGTCCGTATAACTCGACATACTCATCGATTGCCGCTTCAGCCGTGGGCAAGCGATAGAAATCCCGTTCAAATTTCGCTACGTCAAGAATTGTATAGTACGGTCGTGGCGCCAGAGGTTTGCCAGACTTTCTCCCAGCCTCAATCAGTTCATTCAGAAGGATAGGAGTAATTAAGCTGCGTGGTTTTCCTAATCTGTCCGCGAACCGTAGAGATATGTCATAGGGCGTAAGAGGATTGCGTGCGCTTAAATGATACCTACCTCTGGTTCGCCTTTCAGGATCATGCATGGCTTCTTCAATCGCAAAGATGGCTTCTGCTATCGTTGCATCTGTGAGATGAGCAACATACATGTCATCTACTCTCGTAAACGGCTGACCCAGTTGAAGCTCAGAACAGGTTCTCTTGAAAAACCCACCAAGAGGTCCTTGCACTCCGTGCATCCGGACTATGACCGACCCCTCACGATATCTTTCCAGGACTTTTTGTTCCCCCAGAACCTTTGTCAGGCCATAGAACGTCGGCATCATAACCGTATCAGCATAATTCACTGCACCAGTGGGGTCCCTAGGTACTTTGAGTTCGTCTTCTTCTGTATACTTCTTACCATGGACGTTGTCTCCAAATACGGACTCACTGGAAAGATGCAGTAGTAGTATTTCCACACCCTCTGCAGCAACTTCCGCACAAGCATCTGCCACAACTTCTGCGATACGGGTGTTGTTTTGGTATGCTGAGAGAGTTGTTGGCTCGGCTGCGTACCGTTGTCCTTCGACTCCATCAAGATCTGTTTCGCCAGCACAGTTTATTATCGTTCTGACTTTATTTCTTGCCAACCCTCTCACAAGGTCTCTAACTTTGGCTCGATCAGTACAATCAACCTCTCGCACTACTTCGGCTAAACCTTCTGTTACCGGTAGATTGTTGTGGACTAAGCCGGTCAGTGTTGAACTTGGAGATCCATAACGGCGCAGAGCATCACCGACTTTCCCAGATATTCCAGTTATTGCGATATGTCGCATAACTTTTCTTTGAGAGCCGCGCATATGGGCAAAGACTGAATATTCTTTAGGAGCGTCCCCTGCCCACCGCAGAATAGGTTTACCGACCAGACCCTACACCGGCCTCTTCGAGTTCAGAAACACGCAGACATTCTTCAAGCCATGTCTCGCCACGGAAATGTTTGTACTGCTCTGCACGGAGCCTATCAGCCAACCGGCCTGACGGCAGTTTTACATCGTCATATGTGATGACATCATCTTTTTTGATATCTTTTTTGAGGATGCAACCTTCGACAAGCCCCTCAGGAAGGTATCGCCCCCTACTCATTTCATCCGTATTCACTGCCTCGCCATACGTCATGTACATGCCATAGTCATCAAGAACTTCGCCCGCTTTAAGGTCGCGCTTCGCCACAGTGCATACTTCGACCACTGGTCCCCCAAGTGGCTTAGCCAGCGAGTCGCGGAACAACGCCACTCGCGCGATGGCGTTTGGAGCTTCGAAATGCACGAGATGATAGGGGACAAAAAACGAATACAACGGTCCTTCACCCATCTTATAGAGATTCAGGTAGTGCTGTTGTTTGGGATCCGGATGTTCGGCCAGGACAAAAGCCTTGGTGAGTGGCGTGCCCACAACGTAATCAATGATTCCGCCGAGCCGTCGAAGTTCGTCGATGTCATAGATCTGGCCGATCTTGAGGATGTCGCCTTTATACTCGGCCCCACGGGACATTCCTCTTGACCTCACCACAAATCCGGTCGCATTCGCCACAATCGTTTGTTCACAGCTGATCTTCGTGCCGTCTGCAAAGCTCGTCACCATAGCTGGGTTCTGTCCCCAACGCTCTGCAAATCCCTTTTGGGTGGTGGGATTCCGATAGGGATCCTGGAGTCCCTTAATATTTCCGACAACGCGCGGAATCAGCCCCAACCCTTTCACCCATCGATAGAGATTCATCTGAAGTCCAGGCTCATCACCGTCGCAGGCGGACAGAATGACACCATACTTCTCCGCATAGACTTGAAGAATCGGACCGATCGTGGCGTCGATCTCGGCGTTCATCAGCACAACGTCTTTCCCGTGTTTGAACGATTCGAGAACGATATGGGCGCCGAATTCGACCGAGCCGGTGACGTCAATGATAATATCGATCTCTTCGGACCGCGCGATCAGAAATGCATCCTCGGTCACGACCGGCTTTCCGGCGCGAATCGCCTCATCCAATCGTTGCTGCGTCGTCGCCTCAACTACTTCATCAAGCCCTGCGTAGGTATACACGTCGAAGGCCCGTTTCAGATGACGGTTCGACACCGCCGCCATCCGCATCCCAGGGACACTGTGAACGATCTGATTGGTCAGTCCCTGGCCCATAAACCCAGCCCCGACCATTCCGACACGAATCGGTCTTCCTTCCGCTTCTCGGGCCTTGAGAGCACTGTCTACTAGAATCATATCTGCCTCCTTGCACCAGAATCGTGCTCTAATCTTGCCGCTACCGTTAGTTGCCTTACGAGTGACTTCATGGCGTGAAGACGATCGATACTACATGCTCATTTTCTGCTTCAGCTCCGGTTCGATGTCATCGAACAGTTTCCACAATGTATCCTTTTCTGAAATGCTCGCGACCGGAAGGGGCCACTGAAGTTTCAACCGGGGATCGTCATGCCTTAGACCGCCTTCGCATCCGGGCGTATAGAATTCCCCGACCTGATAGCTTGTCTCGGTGCTGTCCCTCAGAGCTTGATAACCATGTGCAAACCGTTCCGGCACATAAAGCGAGCGCTGATTGTCTTCGCTCAGTTCAACTGTGATGTGCTCAAGGTAGGTCGGGCTCTCAGGACGAAGATCGACGATGATGTCGAGAATCGCTCCTCTCGTGCAACGCACGAGCTTGCTTTCCCCTGCCGGAGGAAATTGAAAGTGCATTCCTCGCAGGGTCCCTTTCTTCGCATTGAATGCCACATTCGCTTGGGCAATGATACGTGTCAGCCCATGGGCCTCAAACTCTTTCTGGCAAAACGCGCGAGCAAAGAAACCGCGTGTGTCTTCTCGTCGCTCCAGGTCAATAATGTAAGCCCCTTTTAGCTTCGTTTCTGTAAAGATCATTTCATGCTCCCCCTCTCTCCCTCTCCCGGCTTTCTATAGCCTCTGATCGCGCATGCACCCTCAGGGCGCCTGAGCTATTTGGTTGATAATCGCGAGACCCACTCCTACACAACATCACCTCATCCGTTGCCAAAGGACAGCCTTAGCTTCTCATCCAGCAATCCCTGTTCGCGGAATTTGTTAATCACATTTAGCCTCATGAACTGGGACTCGCGGTACGCCGCGTTCTGAAAACCAGCCTTTTGCAACCCGTCGGTCATCTCAAGAATCGTGGATTTCAGATCGAATCGAGGTTGGAAGCCAGGAGCCAGTTCTTTGAACAAATCGTAACTGACACGATATGAACGTTTGTCGGGCGGGGCATTGGTGTTGATCGATATATCGACGCCCGGAATGGCAGCAGCCACGGCATGAGCCAGGTCTTTCACTTGACAGTTCCATTCGTTGCTGCCGACGTTGACGACCAGCCCCTTTCCGCCATTCGTAGCCTTGCGGCCGATGGCCCAGTCAATCGCCCGAGCCATATCCTTGACGTTGATTAACGGACGCCATGGAGTCCCGTCGCTCATGACGACGATCTTCTTCTGCGTCAACGCGCCGGCGACGAAATCATTAAGAACCAGATCGAGTCTGAGGCGATCACTCATACCACAGGCCGTCGCAAACCTGAGACAGGTAACCGTGAATCGCTCGTCCGCCATGGGGATCAATTTTTTTTCCGCCATTACCTTTGAGCGAGCGTACGCGGTGAGCGGATCCAGCGTCGACGATTCCGTCTTCGCCCCTTCCTCGGCGCATCCATACACACTGCAACTCGAGGCAAACACATAGGAATGCACGCCAGCCTGCTTGGCCTTTGCAGCAAGCTCGACAGCTGCTGTGTAGTTGATGGCCAGTGTCGCATCTTCGAATCTATTGCCAATTGGGTCGTTGGAGATGGCAGCCAAATTGACGACCACATCCACCCCTTCGAGCATGGTCTTGTCCAGATGACGGACATCCCCGAATATCTGCCGATCCAGCATGATTTCCGGAAGTGCCACTGCGCCGAGCAAGCAGTGGGCAAACAGTCCCGCGTCGTATCCAATAAGGACAGCCTGTGGATAGGCCTGTCGGAGGTGTTGCACTAAGACCGGTCCTACATAGCCCATATTGCCCACAACCAAGATAGTCATCTGTTCCTTCCTAATTCTGCATTCTTCGGCAGGCGCACAACTCAGCCTAGACCGGCTCTACATCCTCCACTGATTGCCGAACTAGCTATGGACGGCAATAGACTTCAGAACTTCCGACACCACTCGATGCTGCTGGTCAGATGTGAGTCCTGGAAACATCGGGATCGACAAGATATGGGCCGCCGACTGCTCGGCAATCGGAAAGTCGCCCACTTGATAACCAAGATGCTCATAGGCCTTCGTGAGATGCAATGCGACCGGATAGTGAATCCCTGTTCCGATACCCACGTCGGTCAGCTGTTGCTGGAGGCGAGCACGATCCTCAACCTGTATCACATAGAGATGATAGACCGAGCGTGCCCAGCTTGGCTGGTGCGGCAGCGTCGCGATTCCTTCTGCTCCTGCGAACAGCTTCGCGTATCGTTCCGCCGCCTGCCGGCGCTGCTCATTCCATTTTTCCAAGTAGCGTAGCTTGAGCCGCAGAAATCCGGCCTGGATCGCATCGAGGCGACCGTTGTAGCCTTCGATATCGTGAAAATACTTCTTTGATTGTCCATGGTCACGCAAGAGTCGGCAGGTATGGGTAACCTGTTCATCGTTGGTCGTCATTGCTCCAGCCTCACCGCAAGCCCCCAGATTCTTGCCGGGATAAAAACTGAATGCCGCAGCATGTCCCATCGAGCCGGCCTTGTGCCACCGACTGTCCTTCTGTGAGAAGTACTCTGCTCCCTGTGCTTGGCAGGCATCCTCGACTACTTTGAGGTTGTACTGGCTCGCCAAATCCAGGATGGCATCCATATCGGCCATCTGGCCATAGAGATGGACGGGAACAACGGCCGTGACCGGTTTGCCGGTTGCATTGTGTAGGACTTGCCGCGTCTTCGGATTCCACCTGCACTTTGTCTCAAGATATTCGCGTAATTTGCCAGGATCCATGGTGTAGGTTTTCGGATCGATGTCGACAAAATCAGGACGGGCGCCCGCCTGGGATATCGCCTCGGTCGTGGCAATGAATGTGTTGGGAACCGTGATCACGATGTCACCGGATTTCACGCCGACAGCGATGAGGGCAAATCGAAGAGCGTCGGTGCCGCTGCCCAGACCGACACAGAATCGTGCCTCGCAAAACCGTGCAAAGTCCTCTTCAAACCCCTGCACCATCGGGCCGCCAATAAACCCCGCGCTCTTGAGGGCGGTTTTCAGCACATCAACCAGCTCGTCCTGTAACTCGTGATGAACCGTCACCAGATCCAGGAACGGGATGTTCTCATGACTCATGTGGGCCTCCGGGTGTTCTACAAACTGTTTCAAGTTGCAGGTTCAAAGTTTCAGGTTGTCCGAGTACTTAGAATATGAAACATAACGCGCGTGTGGACGTATCGAGTGGCTGGTGTCTTGCTTCTGGTTTCAGGTTGAGAGTCTCAGATTTAAAATTGTCTGCAAACGTGAAACTTAGAACATGAAACCTGAAACTCTTATCCAAGATGTTTCACACTCTCGTCGTCGGCATACCGCACCACTCTGCCTGGATTTCCTGCAACGATGGCATAGGCCGGCACGTTTTTTGTCACCACTGCACCAGCCCCGATGAGCGCAAATTCTCCGATCACTACATTCGCAAGAATTGTCGCCCCCGACCCAATGGATGCACCCCGTTTCACTAATGTTGTTTCGACTTTCCAATCGGCCTCGGTCTGTAGGGATCCTGCCCCGGTAGTCGCACGAGGAAAGGTATCATTTACGAACGTGACGTTGTGCCCGACGAAAACTTCGTCTTCGATTGTTACTCCCTCGCAGATGAAGGTATGGCTTGAGATTTTGCATCGTTTCCCGACTCTGGCATTCTTCTGAATCTCGACAAACGCTCCGATTTTGGTGTCGTCCCCGACTTCACAGCCATATAGATTGACGAATTTTGAAAATTTCACATTGCTCCCAACCTTGACATCAGGCGCGATGCATAGATATCCATTGATCGGCTGTGTGCTCATCTCCGGCTCTACAGCGCATAGCGGCAGTTGGGGAGCCGTTATGTTGTCGGACTTGAGGTTTAGGTTCGTATGGCCGTTTGCATGTTCGGGTATGTGGTTCATCGAATTCTCCGCAATGATGATCTCAGGCGCCATGAGGCACAACGCGTTGACAACGGGCCCAGTTGAGGGGGAATAGGAAGTGAGAAGAACTGTAGATGGTGCCAAGTAACGCGAAGACGACTCGTAAATCCTACTGCCTCACGCTCTCGAGCGAACGATCCCGACCGTAGGGCATGGTATATCCGTAGATATGATGCGCCATGCTCTGCGCATCGACCCAGTTGAGGATCACTTGGCGTTGCGCCGTCACGCCCAATACGGTGAACGCCTTTTGCACCAGAAGTTTTGGCGAATATCCTGCACGGATTACCCACACAATCTCGTCAGCCAGGCTTGCCAAGATGCCCACGGTCGCGCTGGACAAGACGGGTGGCGTATTGATGATGAGATACTGAAATCGCTCACGAAGCACCGGCATAATCGCTTTCAGCTGTTGAATCCTCCACAGCTCATTACATTCTCCGCCCTCTTCGCCGGTTGCCAAAATTGCGCATGGAGACTCATCAATCACCGACAAACAGTCATCGAGCAAAGCCTGGCCATCCAAGAGCTCAGTCAACCCTGCTCGAGCGGGCACCCTGGCATAATGATGAAGGGCCGGACGTTGAAAGTCACAATCGATGAGCAGTGTCTTTTTTCCGAGGTCCCGTGCCATCGTATAGCCAAGATTCACCACTGTGGTCGTCTTCCCCTCGCCCATCAGCGCACTAGTGATTTCAATAACTGTGGAATGGCGCCCCTCGGTGGAGAGGGTCAGCTTTGTCGCGGCCATCCGGTATTGTTCGGCGGCGATTGAACGAGGCTGCCACTTGGCAATCAAGCTCAGGTTTTCCGATGTGAGCCCATTTCTACCGCCGTTAGCCTTGTTTGTCGCTAGTGCACGGGGGCTGTCACTGGTTATTCTAGGGCCCGTCTTCGGCATCGCGCTGATATGAGGGCTCACAGTTGTGAACTCAGGGATGGTCGCTAACACGTGGATACCGGGCAAGACTTCCACCTCTTCGCGCCGCTTGAACGTCGGATTCAATTGATCAATTCCTAGCGCCAGCGCGACGCCGAGACCACCTCCTCCTAAGAGGCCACAAATCATAATCACCAATCGATTCGGCTTCTCCGGCTTCTGAGGAAGATTGGCTGGATCAAGCACACGGATCTGTTCCCCCTGCTGACGCTTTTCAAGATTTTCCGCTACGTGGGCGTTCAATCGTTTGTCCAGCAAGGCTTGGTAGTTTTTCTGCATGTTGTCGTAGTCGCGGACCAGAATCATCAATTGCTGTTCACGCGACGGCGTCCGTTCGACTCTGCGCTCTATTTCACTCATGTCGCGCTTGATTCGAGCTTCTTTTGACTTGAGGTTCGTAATGTCCAATCTCAGCTCGTCCATTTGAGACGCAAGCTTCTGTAGCGGTGAGTCAACCAGTCTTCCCGCTCCCACGCTAGGATCTGGTTGGGATTCCTTTGACTTGGGAAGACTCTCATTCTCAGTGATCCGTACTTGTAGTTCCGCGATTTCCTCTTTGAGTGCGATGACATCCGGGTAGGTATCCTTGTATGTCACCATCAGTGTCGCAAGCTGCTTTTGAAGCTCGCTCAAGCGAAGTATCAGAGGATCTTGAACAGGCTGGTTTCTCATTGGAGATATGCGCTGACTCGACGCACGGTCATTCATTTCATATTGCTCAGATTGCGTCATAGTCTTTTCAAAGAGGTTCTGTCGCGCTGTCAGGCTATGGATGGTCTCTGTGGTTGTGTTGAGTTCTGTTTGGAGTCGATCCAACGTCCTGAGGTTCGCCTCCTTCTGCTCCGGAAGTTCAGTAACATAGCGTGTCTTGAATTCACTGATGGCACGCTCTTTCACCTCCAGCAGTTTCTGCGCATCTTGCAGTTCTTGTTCCAAAAAGGCTGAGACACTCGACACAAGCTGTGCCCGAACTCGTGAGTTCTCATCGACAAATAATGCGGCG
>JAHBWO010000130.1 GCA_019636945.1 Nitrospira sp.
TGATCCTGGTGGGAGGGACACCGTGAAAAATTTTCTTCATGGTGTGTCTGTGCGGGTGTTTCCAGTCGGACGGTTGGATTTCGATAGCGAAGGCTTGATGTTGATGACGAATCATGGCGACCTAGCTCAGGCCCTGCTGCATCCGCGGTATCATGTGCCCAAAACCTATCTGATCAAGGTGAAGGGTGTGCTGACAGATAGCGAGATCGCTCAGCTTCAACGGGGAGTCAGGCTAGAGGACGGGATGACAGGCCCGGCGGTCGTAAAAAAAGTGAAGCGAGCCGAGGCGAACTCCTGGCTGGAGGTCACAATTCGGGAAGGCCGTAAACATCAAGTGAAACGGATGTTGGAGTCCGTGGGGCATATGGTGATCAAGCTCATACGGATAAGGATGGGACCGCTGGCGCTCGGCAATCTGGAGCCAGGCGAGTTTCGTTTCCTCAGCGATTATGAAGCGAATGCTTTGCGCGAACTGGTGGAACAGCGCGTGGCCTCGGTCGAGCGGGGAGAAGAGGCAATGCCAGGTCCCAAGCGTCTGGTCAGGCGGGCGGGTTGGGCCAGACCGGTGAAGGCCAAGAAGTATGTTGGAAAGAAAGTGAGAAGGGTATGAAGATCCGCACACATCGCTGCGGCGAGTTGAATACAAAACAGATCGGAGAAACCGTCGTCTTGAATGGCTGGGTGCAGCGGCGGCGCGACCATGGCATGGTGATTTTTATCGATTTGCGAGACCGGACCGGCATCACCCAAGTGGTGTTCAATGCCGAGCGCAATCTTCGGTGTCATCAAGCGGCCCACACACTCCGCAGCGAATGTGTCGTGTCCGTGACAGGGCAGGTCATGGCGCGGCCCGATGAATCAAAGAATCCCGATCTCTCGACCGGTGAGATTGAGATCTTTGTCGACGACGTGGAAATTCTGAACGAGGCGAAGACACCGCCGTTCTTGATTGAAGACGACGCGGACGTGACGGAATCGATCAGGTTGAAGTATCGCTTCCTGGATCTTCGTCGCCCCAGAATGCAACAGCTGTTGAGTCTCCGTCACGGCATTACGCAGGCCACCAGGGAATTCGTGAATGCCGAAGGCTTCCTGGAGGTGGAGACACCGATTCTGACGAAAAGTACACCGGAGGGTGCTCGGGATTATCTCGTGCCGAGCCGCGTGAACGCCGGGCAGTTCTTTGCGCTGCCGCAGTCACCGCAATTGTTTAAGCAGGTGCTCATGGTCAGCGGCGTCGATCGCTACTATCAGATCGCCCGCTGTTTTCGGGATGAAGATCTTCGCAACGATCGGCAGCCTGAGTTCACACAGATCGACCTGGAAATGTCGTTTGTCGATCGCGAACAGGTCATGAGCCTGATGGAGCGGATGATCGTCACGATCTTCAGCAAGGTGGGCGGTGTGCAGTTGCCGACACCGTTTCCCAGAATGACCTATTCGGAGGCGATGGGCCGCTATGGATCGGACAAGCCCGATCTCCGGTTCGAGATGCCGCTCTATGACATGACGGCATTCGGCGCAGCGAGCGAATTCAAGGTTTTCAAAGACGCGGCGACCAAGGGAGGGATCGTCAAAGCCTTGATCGTCAAAGGTGGCGCGAGTCTATCCCGCACGCGCATCGATGCGCTAGGGGAAACGGCCAAAAGTTTCGGGGCGAAAGGTCTCGCTTGGTTGAAGTTGACGGCAGAAGGTCAGCTGGAGTCCGTCATCGCGAAGTTCTTGGATGCGAAGGCGTTTGCAGCGGCCCTGCCGGAAGCGAAGCCTGGGGATCTGGTCCTCTTCGGTGCCGACAAGCCGGTAATTGTTCACGATGTGATGGGGCGAATCAGACTCTTGTTGGGGGATGAGTTGAAGCTGATCGATACGACAGCTTGGAAGCCCTTGTGGGTGGTCGATTTCCCCATGCTGGACTATGATGCGGAGCAAAAGCGGTACGTGGCCATCCACCATCCCTTCACGGCGCCGCTTGATGAGGATCTGGCCCTGTTCGAAACTGAGCCGTTGAAAGTCCGCGCGAAGGCGTACGACATGGTATTGAACGGGAGCGAAATCGGTGGCGGCAGCATTCGTATTCACCGCCGAGATATCCAGAGCAAAGTCTTTGATCTGCTGGGGATCGGCAAGGAAGACGCAGCGGTCAAGTTTGGGTTTCTGCTGGAGGCTCTGGAGTATGGCGCGCCACCGCATGGTGGGATCGCCTTTGGGCTGGACCGGCTGGTCATGCTGTTGGGCAACGCTGATTCGATCCGTGACGTCATCGCGTTCCCCAAGACCCAACGGGCACAATGTCCGCTGACCGATGCGCCATCGGCCGTTGGCGCCGACCAACTCAAGGAACTGCGCATTAAACTTGACCTCGTAGAGTGAACGAGGGCCTGTATCGGAACGTTCTAATTCCGATGCTGGACTCATCTGCGTGCGGCGTATACCCTTTCTGCGTTTCTCTGCGACGGTTCTGCATCAGACCAGTTTGCTCCAGTTGAAGTCGAACACAGACTGTTCGACCGCTCCCTCGTCTCATCGTTGAATCTTTCGTAGAATATCCACGTCCTGTGAGAAAGGGTCTGTAAACTCCTGCCGGAAGGAAAAGGGGAGTCCGATCATGATTCATGTCATGCTGAGTATGCTGACGCTGTGGGCTGTCGTCTCGGGTAATCCTGTGAGTGTCTCGGCGGAGACGCCGCAGACGGTTGCGCAGGACAGCTCGAAAAATCCTCATATCAAAGTCTTCACACCGGAGGGAGTTGTGAAAGGTGTGCGCCAGGTCCGGGCACAGTTTTCAGAACCCATGGTTCCGTTTGGCGATCCGCGCGGCATCGTCGATCCGTTCGACATCGATTGCTCCGAAGCAGGCACAGCTCGATGGGCCGATGGAACCAATTGGCTATTCGATTTTAAGCGGGATCTTCCAGCCGGAGTCCGCTGTACCTTTTCCCTCAAAGCTGCCGTTCAAACGCTGTCCGGACAGAAACTGACCGGGCCCAGTACCTTTTCATTTTCAACCGGCGGGCCAATGATCAAGTGGTCACAGCCGTATGAGGGAAACCACTACATTGACGAGGAGCAGGCATTTGTCCTGGGGATTGATGGTGAGGTCGATCAGTCGTCGATCCTTGAGCATGTGTATTTTCGAGTGGATGGAATTGAAAGCCGAATCGAGGTCAGGATGCTGAGTGGGCCTGAACGGGTGGCAGTGCTCAAGCATGTGTCGGTTCCAATGAAATCGACCTCCCTTGTGGTCCTCCAAGCCCGGCAACGGTTCCCGGCTGAGCACGCCGTCGCGCTTATATGGGGGGACGGGGTGCGCTCAAAGAGCGGCGTGGCTACTGAGCAGGCCCAGACGCTTCCCTTTCAAACAAGGGGGGCATTCCGTGCGACCTTGTCTTGTGAACGGGCCAAGGCCGGTGCGGGTTGTCTGCCGTTTAGCGCGATGACGCTGAATCTGTCCGCACCCATCACGGTGGCTCAGGCCAGCAAGATCGTGCTGAAGGACGCGCAGGGGGCGGTGGTTGAACCGGTACTGGAAGCGTTCGGGGGAGTGGTTTTGGGTGTGAAAAATGGAGTGGCCACAGGTTTCTTAGCAAAAAAGGGGGAGGCGGGTGGAGCCGCAGCAGGTCAGAAGTCTCCAGATCCTCGTGAGTTCCAGAATATGATGATTGAGCGGGTGCGGTTCAAAGGGCCGTTCGTGGAAAGTCAGACCTACAAGATCGAAGTGCCGGATGGATTGGTTGATGATGCTGGTCGGAAGTTGGAGAACGCCGATCGATTTCCCCTTACGGTTCAGACCGGTGCGTTTCCTCCTCTCGCCAAGTTTCCTGCATCGTTCGGCATCTTGGAGTCGAAGGCGGATCCGGTCTTACCACTCACCGTGCGCAATCTTGAGGCTAAGGTCAATACGGGTGTGCTGTCTGTCATGCAAGACCAATATGCTCAGAAGCTGTCCGGACAAGTGGTGCAGGTGAAGTCGGCAAAGGTTCGAGACATCCTGGACTGGCTCTATCGGGTTGAACGGAAGAATGCGATGGAATACGAGACGCGTACCGCCTCGATTTTCTCGAAGTCCATGGGAAAGCCCAAGCGCTATACCATCCCCAATCTGGAGGGAACCAAGGCGACGGAAGTCCTGGGGCTGCCGCTGCCCAAGCCTGGGTTGTATGTCGTGGAAATCAAAAGTCAGATTCTTGGAAAGGCGCTGCTGTCAAAACCGGCGCCTATGTATGTCGCGACGGCAGCCTTGGTGACTAATCTTGCCGTGCATTTTAAGAAGGGGCGGGAAGCCTCGTTGGTTTGGGTGACGGCGCTGGACAGTGGGAACCCCGTGGCGGATGCCACAGTGACCATCCATTCCTGCAGCGGCCATGAGTTGTGGAAAGGAAAGACAGACGGAGAAGGGATCGCGAAAGTCGGTCCACTGCCGGAGCCTTCGTCCTGTGAATGGCACAATGACTATTTCGTGATGGCCACGACGCGGGATGATCGATCGTTCATGCGGTCGTCCTGGCAAGAGGGGATTGAGCCATGGCGATTCAATCTGCCCTCGGCATACCAGGCCCAGCCAGGCATCACGGTCCACACCGTGTTTGACCGAACACTGTTGCGGGCCGGGGATAGGGTACAGATGAAGCATCTGACTCGGCACCCGCACATGCGCGGCTTTGTGATGCCAAAGGAGGAGGAGAAACCCAAGGCGGTCGTCATTCACCACGAAGCCACATCACAGCGGTATGAATTTCCAATTCAGTGGGATGCACAGGGCGTTGCAGAAACGAGTTGGACCATTCCCAAGGATGCCAAGCTTGGCACCTACGGCGTGTGGCTGAAGAAAGAACCACCGCAGTCGCAAGAGAAGCAAGTGGCTGACGATCAGGAAGTCTTTTACTCACCACAAGGACTGCGCTCCGGAGAATTTCGTGTCGAAGAGTATCGGGTGCCGCTCATGAAAGGCGTCATCAATCCGCCTGCGAAACCGCTTGTGGCCGCTTCAGAGGCGACGGTGGATCTGGCGGTGAGTTACTTGGCCGGTGGGTCAGCTGGGGACTTGCCGGTCACGTTTCGCAGCCTGGTTCAACCAAGGACGCTGAACGCCTTCGAGGGATTTGAGGGAGCCGTCTTCGCAAACGGACCAGTGAAGGTGGGGCTCACACGGGAACGACAGCAAGACATGGCGGAGGGAGGAGAGGAGCCTGATCCAACGGAGGGTGAGAGTGACGGCGGACAAATCGGCGGCGATGGCCGATCATCCAAGAAGGAATCGAAGCGTACCCAAAGCCAGAGCCTGGTCCTGGATGCCAATGGAGGACTCCGGACCACGGTTCAGCATCTCCCAACGGGACAGGTTCCGATGGATCTCGCGATGGAGTTGGAATTCCGTGACCCGAATGGGGAAGTGCAGACGGTGGCACACAGCGTTCCTCTGTGGCCAGCCCAACGCCTTGTCGGATTGAAGCTGGGCTCTTGGATGGCAACACAAGACAGACTGTCATTTCAGGCGATCGTAGTGGACACGTCCGGCAAGGCCCTCACCGGGGTTCCCGTGACGGTGGATCTGTTCGAGAAAAAAATCTATTCCCACCGCAAACGATTGTTGGGCGGGTTTTATGCCTACGAACATGTGACAGAGGTCAAGCCGGTTGGGACGGTGTGCGAAGGCCACACGGATGGACAGGGCCGACTTGTATGCGAGACGACCGCGCCGGTATCTGGGAACGTCATCCTAGAAGCCCAGATTGCCGATGATATGCAGCGTCGGTCGGTGGCACATGCGGACCTATGGATCAAGGGTGAGTCGGACTGGTGGTACGGGGTGAGTGATGATGACCGGATGGATGTGCTGCCGGAGCGGGGCCGCTACGAGCCGGGAGAGACAGCAAAGCTGCAAGTGCGGATGCCTTTTCGAGAAGCGACGGGGCTCGTTACCGTTGAGCGAGAGGGTGTGATCGATGCCTACGTGCAACCGCTAAGCGGGAAGACGCCGGTTGCTGAATTGCCGATTCTCGATACCTACGCACCGAACGTGTTTGTGTCGGTGCTCGCGGTGCGGGGGCGGGTGGAAGGCGTGAAGCCGACGGCCTTGGTGGATCTGGGAAGACCTGCCTATAAGTTGGGACTCGTTGGGATCAACGTCGGCTGGAAAGCGCACGAACTACACGTATCAGTCACGTCGAATAGTCAGACCTATCGAGTTCGTGAGAAGGCCAAGATTGCAATCAAGGTGACGCGTGCTGATGGACAGGCCTTGCCGTCAGGGAGTGAGATTGCCCTCGCAGCCGTGGATGAAGGCCTGCTGCAACTGTGGCCGAACCACAGTTGGCGTCTGCTCGACGCCATGATGAAGCCCAGGAACGAAGAGGTTGAGACGTCGACGGGCCAGATGCACGTCGTCGGAAAACGCCATTTCGGGTTGAAATCTAAACTTCCTGGCGGTGGAGGTGGGAAGCAACCGACGCGCGAGCTCTTTGACACGCTGTTGCTCTGGAAGGGGCGGATCCCGCTGGACAAGCAGGGGGAAGCAACGGTTGAGGTTCCGCTCAATGATTCAATCACGAGTTTTCGAATCACGGCAGTGGCAACAGCGGGCAGCCAACTCTTTGGGACCGGGTCGACCACGATCCGGTCCACGCAAGAGTTGATGATGCTGTCCGGGATTGCGCCGCTCGTTCGGGAAGGAGATCGGTATCAATCTGAAGTCACCGTCCGCAATGCCTCGACGAACGCGATGGAAGTGACGGTCACCGGTCTGGTGCGGCAGTTGCCGAAGCCGCTGGTTCCACAGACGGTTGCGTTGGCACCAGGAGCAGCCAAAACCATCGGGTGGGAGATACTGGCACCTGTGGGGGTGGACCGGTTGGTGTATGAGATCGAGGCGACGGAGAAAGGTGGGAACTCGGACAAGCTCAAAGTCACGCAAACAGTGGTACCGGCGGTCCCGGTGAGGACGTTCCAATCGACGGTCACACAATTGAGTGCGGATGCCCACTTCCCGATTGAGCGTCCGAAAGACTCCGTGATGGGAAAGGGCGGGATGTCCTTCACGGTCCGCCCGAGTTTGGTCGGCAGCCTTGGTGGTGTCGAAGCATACATGTCTCAATATCCCTATTCCTGTTTGGAACAGCAGGCCTCACGAGCGATTGTGCTGCAGGATGAGGCCCTGTGGAAGAAGATCGTCAGTGACTTGCCGGCATATTTGGATGGAGATGGGTTGGCCAAGTATTGGCCTGGGATGAACCTGGGCAGCGATGTCCTGACGGCCTATCTCCTATCTGTTGCGCATGAGGCTGGGTGGGCCATTCCATCGGTCACCTTGGAGCGCATGCTATCGGGGCTGACGAAGTTTGTCCAAGGATCGAGCGCCGGCTATTCGCCATTGAATACATCAGATCTGACGATCAGGAAGTTGGCAGCCATTGAAGCCCTCTCTCGATATGACAAAGCTGAAGCCGGCATGGTGGATGCCATCAGCATCAGCCCGAATCGGTGGCCAACTTCAGCCGTGATCGATTGGGTCAATATTCTTCGGCGAGTGGCTGACGTGAAGGATGAAGCCAAGCGTAAGGCGGAAGGCGAGCAAGTCCTTCGTGGCAGGTTGAATCTCCAGGGTACCACGATGGGGTTCTCCACTGAGCAGGAGGACAGGTTGTGGTGGCTCATGACGTCGGTGGATACCAATGCCGTTCGTTTGGTGCTGACAGAATTGGATTCACCGAAGTGGAAAGATGATATGCCACGAATCATGCGTGGGGCGATCGCTCGGCAGAAGCAGGGACATTGGGATCTCACGACGGCCAATGCCTGGGGGGCTCTGGCGGCGAGGAAATTTTCCGCATCGTTCGAGCGTGAAGCTGTGACAGGAACGACAACAGCGGTGCTTGGATCGCAGTTGGAAGCCGTGAATTGGTCGAAGGAGGAGAAAGGCGCGGTACGGAATTTCTCGTGGCCTGATCAACAAGCCGAGGTGGCTGTCCGCCATCAGGGAACGGGAAAACCCTGGGTGACGGTCCAGAGCCGGGCAGCGATTCCACTGATGGAACCGTTCTCGAGTGGCTATCGAATGGTGAAGACCATGACGCCTGTGACTCAGAAACAACCTGGGCGGTGGAGCCAAGGTGACGTAGCACGGATCCGGCTGGACATCGAGGCTCAGGCCGATATGACATGGGTGGTCGTGAACGATCCCATCCCTGGAGGAGCGTCCGTAATGGGTGGCGTCGGTCGTGAGCGGCAATTGCTGACACAGGACGAGGTGCGAAAGGGATGGGTGTGGCCGGCGTTCGAGGAACGGTCCTTCGAAGCCTTCAGAGCCTACTATGCGTATGTGCCCAAGGGGACATTTACCGTAGAGTATACGGTCCGGCTCAATCAAGCCGGGACCTACCAGCTTCCATCTACACGGGTGGAAGCGATGTATTCACCAGAGATGCTCGGCGAGCTGCCGAATCGCGAATTCGAGGTTGGTCGATGATGTGTCTGAGGTTGGGCGGGCTGCTGTTGGTGATCGGTCTGCAAGCGGGAGCCGCTTACGGCTTTGACCAGTCCTTTGACCAGGTACGGAACCGGTATCACTCGTCGGATGCGTTCCTGCTGGATCGCCAAGGGATGGTGATTGATCAACAACGCGTCGTGCAGCAGGGACGACGGTTGGAGTGGGTCGCACTAGACGACGTCTCACTGGCGCTGAAGCGAGTGATTTTGCAGGCCGAAGACCATCGCTTCTACGACCATCACGGAGTAGATTGGCTGGCGATGGGATCAGCGGTGTTCTATGGGGCTGGCGGGGTTCGTGGTGCCAGTACGATCTCGATGCAGCTCGTCGCGCTGTTGGATAAGCAAATTCGTGGCACGGCGAATCGCAAGACGCTGTGGAAGAAGGTGCAACAGGTACGGGCCGCGCAGGAGCTAGAGCGGATCTGGTCGAAAGACGAAATTCTCGAGGCCTACCTCAATCTCGTAAGTTTTCGTGGAGAAATTCAAGGTCTGGCTGCTGCTTCCACCGGGTACTTCGGTAAGCGCCCTCACGGCTTGACCGAGATGGAGTCCGTAATCCTGGCCGCGCTGCTTCCTGCTCCGAATGCGGATGTGGAGCGAGTTGTCGCAAGAGCCTGCGCGCTGGCCAGGGGAAAACAGATGGAGGAGTCCTGTGGCACGATCACGGAGAATGTCCGGGAACTGTTGTCCAAACCGCCGGTGTTTGTTCAACGGGAAAACCTGGCTCCCCATGTTGCGGTCCAGGTTCTGTCAAGATCAGAGGCTCGTGAGCAGAATCCGTCCAAGTCGGTGACCACGACCTTGGATGGACAGGTCCAACGTGTCGCGATGGAATCGCTGCGGCAGCAATTGCAAGCGCTTCGTTCGCAGCATGTCGAGGATGGGGCTGTGTTGGTGGTGGAGAATGCGACCGGCGAGGTCCTGGCCTATGTTGGCAGTAGTGGCGAGCTCTCACGGGCGCGGCATGTCGATGGAGTGCGGGCCAAACGTCAGGCCGGCTCTATCTTGAAACCGTTCCTCTATGGGACAGCATTCGACAGCAAAGTGCTGACGCCTGCCACGTTGTTAGACGATAGCCCCCTCGAAGTCTCCGTGGAGAACGGCATCTACAGACCGAAGAACTACGACCGACAATTTCGTGGTTTGGTGACCGCGAGGACGGCGTTAGCCTCCTCGCTCAATGTGCCGGCGGTGAATGTGTTGCGATTGGTACGGGAGGACGCATTCGTGCGCCGACTGCAGCTACTCGGGTTTACGGGGCTACAAGAAGAGGGCAACTTCTATGGACCGTCTCTGGCCCTGGGCTCTGCGGATATTTCACTCTGGGATGTCGTGAATGCCTATCGGACCTTGGCGAATGGTGGGGTGAGAACTCCGCTCAGACTTGTGGCAGGCGAGGTGTCTAGCCAGGAACCGGTGCGCGTGTTTTCATCCCAAGCCGCCTTTCTCATCGCAGACATCCTGTCGGATCGAGAGGCCAGGAGTGCCACGTTTGGCTGGGAGAGTCCGTTGGCCTCTCGGTTCTGGAGCGCGGTGAAAACCGGAACGAGCAAGGATATGCGAGATAACTGGTGTGTCGGCTACACCGACCACTACACCGTCGGGGTGTGGGTCGGGAATTTTTCAGGAGAGCCAATGTGGAATGTCAGTGGGGTATCCGGTGCAGCCCCCGTGTGGCTCGATGTGATGAACTGGCTACATCGGGATGTGGCCAAAACTGCCCGGATGGTTCCGCAGGGTATCATTCAGAAGCACGTTAGCTTCAGCTCCGGTGAACCGACGCGCACGGAATGGTTTGTCACCGGAACGGAGCCGCGGGCTACCAAGTCCCTCGTTCCACATCGGCAGCCACGGATCGCCTATCCGGTCGCAGGGATGGTGCTCGCACCGGATCCGGATATCCCTGCAGGGCAACAACAGATATTTTTTGAGGCGCATCCAAGTGATTCGGATTATCGCTGGCAATTGAATGGTGCGGACATGGGATCCGCTGTCGCGTTGACCATCTGGGAACCGGTTGCTGGTACACACAGATTGGCACTTATCGGTCCAGATCAGCGTGCGGTCGAAACAGTCGAGTTTACGGTACGAGGAACTGTTCAAGCGACGGCGTTGGATCCTATTCTAAACGACGATCAGCCCCGTTGAGGGTCCCTCACGAATCGTTGTTGTATTGCGTGGTTTGGCCCCTTGCGCTTACAATGGCGCTCGGTACTCTCCTCTGGGAGAGAGTATTAAGCTGGATCTCATTGATCAATCGAATGTTCAAAAAGACCTTCAGTTTGCATCAGCCCCATCAAATGGCTCACCTGCGCTCGCAGTGGTCTCACCAGCAGCCTTTCGACCTCCCAATCGATTCGCTTCACGCTTCACGACATACGCTTCACGTGTCTCAGGGCAATGTGGGAACAACGCTGGCGGTCATTGTTCAATACTCAGAGGAGCTTGCTTGATGGCTGGTAATACATTCGGCCGCATCTTCACGGTCACCTCATTCGGGGAAAGCCACGGGCCGGCAATTGGCTGTGTCGTCGATGGCTGTCCTCCTGGACTGACGCTATCCACTGAAGATATCCAGAAAGATCTCGATCGAAGAAAGCCTGGCACATCCCGCCATGTGACGCAACGGCAGGAATCGGATACGGTTGAAATTCTCTCCGGAGTCTTTGAGGGGAAGACGACTGGGACGCCGATCGCGCTGCTGATTCGTAACGAAGACCAGCGCAGCCGCGACTACGGCAATTTGATCGATACCTTCCGGCCTGGTCACGCCGATTACACCTATTGGCAGAAATACGGCATTCGCGATCATCGTGGAGGGGGCCGAGCCTCAGCTCGTGAGACGGCGGTACGGGTTGCGGCGGCGGCGATCGCGAGGAAGTGGCTCAGCGAAAAGTATGGGGTGGTCATTCGTGGCTATCTGAGCCAGCTGGGGCCGCATGAGATGAAGTTTAAAAGTTGGCAAGGGGTAAGTGAGAACCCATTTTTCTCGGCTGACCCCGAAATTGTGCCCAAGCTTGAATCGTTCATGGACGAACTGCGGAAGGCCGGTGATTCCGTCGGGGCCAAGATCACGACGATTGCCGAACATGTGCCGGTTGGATGGGGTGCGCCGGTTTATGCGAAGTTGGATTCAGACCTGGCGGCGGCGATGATGAGCATCAATGCGGTGAAGGCGGTCGAGATCGGGTCCGGTTTTGCCTCCGTGACGCAGCGAGGGTCCGAACATGGGGACGAACTCACGCCAGAAGGATTTCTCTCCAACAATGCCGGTGGCATTCTCGGAGGTATCTCGACCGGACAAGATATTGTTGTGACTATCGGCATCAAGCCCACATCGAGCATTCGCATCCCGCGCAAATCGATCGACAAGCAAGGTAGCCCGGTCACGGTAGAAACCAATGGCCGCCACGACCCCTGCGTCGGCATCCGCGCGACACC
>JAHBWO010000131.1 GCA_019636945.1 Nitrospira sp.
TCCCGTCGGATCGCCAGTGCACGCCAGCGATGTTGCGTCCGATTGCGATATTTGAGGCGAGTTTATTCAATTCGCCTTCGATCGTCAGCGCGCCCCCGGTATAGGCCATGAGGGTCTCATGACCGGTATTGTCCACCGTCATGTCCACCGGGTTCGGGAATGCGCTGCTTACATCGAAGAGTGCCTTTAAGATGGTTACGCAAGCGCCGGCCACCGTGGCATGGCCCGCGCCGTAGGCGGGGTGCATCGGCGAACCCTCTGGAAATGCCATAGGCAACAGGGCCGAGCCATAACGCAACAAGTTTCCTTGCACAGCGATTGAGTTCATCAGGCTCGCGGGAAGATTGAAGGTGCCGGGCATTCGGCGCTCCAAATCGATACGTCCGGCGTAAGCCTCTGGGCGCAAACGCAGATGCACGTACCACTTCTGGAACCACACAGCCTTGAGTGCAAGGGCCGCTACTTCGCACATCATGCCAATATGGCCGGGCGCACCAAGTGTCCCGAAGCCTTCCTGTTTTAACGTTGCCGGGGCGTAAGGGCTAACCGGAGACGAGCCGGTGCCGATAGCGCCGCCCACCGACGATGCCGCTCCCGCACCCTGCAGAAGCATCAGGCACGCATTGAAGTAGCCCTGAAACAGCACGTCGATGTGTACCCATTGCGATAGGTCGCGTCCGTTACGCATGTAGTGCAACTCGTCGTCGAAATGGCTGGGCACGAAATCTCGCTTCGCCCCGTTCTGTACAGCGTGCCACTCATTCCAGACGGTCATGAAGTCTTGACCGGCTCGCAGGGTCTTGTTGCGCTGGTGGAACCCCTGCACGCCGAAGGGAACGGGGTGAATCAAGAACTGGGACAAGTAAGGACCAACGCGGTCGCCAGGTGTCAACCCACGAAACAACAGTTCAGGTGTGATTGCGCCGGCCGCAGTCGGCGCCAGTTCTTCGGCGGGCTTGCCATTCGCTGCTCGCTCGGCGACGGCAGCGTTACGCATCTGTGTGAGCTCAAGCGCAGCCTGCTGTGCGATTGGACTTGACCCATATTCGCCGAAGGGGACATCGCGAAGCGCAGCCATCCAGTAGTTCTCAGCCATCTCGAACGTCAGCTCGTCGCTACCGAACGCTGGCGCGGCAGGCATGGCGAACTGCTGAGGATCACCGCCGACCACCGCAAATGCGCGGCCCGCGACCGGATTGACCCATTTGCGCGTATTGGCGCCGAAGCCGAGATGAACATTATTGATGGCCTCGATGGCGGCAAACACCGCCAGACGATTGCTGGAGAGTGCATTCGCGAACTCCGTGAACGCGGCCGGATCGACCAACCCTGTAGCTGGGTCGTGCTTCAAGCCCTTACTGAAGCTGCCCCGCTTGTCCGCCTGCGTGAAATCTCCGTTGTCTGGCTGTGGCGGCCGAACATTTGCCACCACCTGATTTGACACTGAGCGCCTATGCTTCTCAGCGTTCTCTTGCGTGCTACCTGCCGCCTGAAAACGATTCGGATCGACTGTGAAAACTGCCATGGTTCTTCTCCTATTTGCGTTGATGGCTAAGCTCAAACCTGTGTTGCTCGCTACGTCTTTCTGCTGGTGCGACACAAAACACAACTGCCACTACACTGGCATCTTCCATTCCCACCCTTGATGGCTAACACTGTTTAGGCCGATCCGGATACAAGCTGGATCTGCCACTTTCTGCCCGTAGAACACGTTGTCGGCTCTCCAGAAACATACGCGACAAACCCAGCCACTTTAGCCCATTGCAGTGCTTGGGTTGTCCTTACTACCTCACAAGCGGATCATCCTCCCACAACCTCCTTTCCATGACCATGAGACCGACACGAGTCGTTCATCTGCTAGACCTGCTCTTGTGCGATGCTGTATTGGTCCACAGCAAGCTAGATGCCAGCATGCAATAGGACTGTTGACACATCGGATGTCATCCTCAATCTCCTGCAATTTCAGCGTTGGACGTGTAACTGAGCAAGCATATATCTAGCAGTCCATCTCCTGATCACAGTCGCCTGTATCGAAAGCGATACGTAGGGTGAATCAAATCTGATTCACTGGAACGCTCAGCAGATGTGTGGTCTGGTTGCTGACTTCATTTGGAATGATCGTTTCAGAAGGTGGCCCATCCGTAATCCGAGGGAGGCGTAGCCATATCATCACTGTTGCCACCGATTTCAGACTACTATCGTCGTGATGAGCTCAGGCGATGGGATTTAGGAGGAAGGACGCGATGAATATATTCCAGTTACCCATTACACAGGGTAGATGCTCGAGGACGAGCGGTAGCCAGTGAGCAATCGATAACAGATGTATGGTTCGGTCTCGATGGGAGTGTTACGTTGGTTTCGATACCGTTATTCGATTGGACCATACTGTAGTGGTCGGTCGCGTACCTCTGGGTTGGTTTGATAGCTGCCGGTCGCTTTCGACAGCATCTGTCCGATCACGCCTCCGTTTCTACCCAATTTATCTTGCCTGACTCCTGTCCTCATCGCACCCAGGGTGAAGGTGTCAGGTGTGCAGCCCGCTGACTGTCTATCTCTCGCGCATCTTGACCTTTCCCAGCATGACCGATTTCCCAGGCTTCATCACATTTGTGCAAACATCTTTGGGGCTCAATGATTTGGACCAGCCTTTCCCTGGACTTGGGGGTGCTGCGCCAGAAGCCTCTGCCTGGTAGCCTGTTCTCCCGCTTCATGCTCGGTTTCCCACTTGGCTCCGTTCCATCCAGTCCGGAGATAGTGATCCGTTAGACCATCTGGCCATGCTCCTGAAACATGGTCAGGGGATGTGTTCTGTGCCATGTGGACCTGGTTACAGGAGTTTCGTCCCTAGGTCCTCTTTAGCGTATTTTGAAGCCCTCTTTCTTGCTCATCCCTCTTGACAGAAACGAAACCTCGCTCCTGCTGCTGAGAGCCGTCATCCCCAGAAATGTGGTGAACCTGTGGATAACCGTGGGATTGGTGACGCGAGCGTCGTGATGACGGAGTCTTGCCAGAATTGTGTCAAGCTTTATTTCTAGGAATATGCAAGAACGCAATGAACTCATGATGTTGCCACTATTACTTGTGGTGATGGCAGGATGAAGCGGATGCCTAAAAAATAGGCGATTTGATAAATCCATACGCCATTTGCACCGTCTTTTATGGAATTCTTCACTTTGTGCACAGGGCTATCCACAGAAGATGTGGAATGTGAATTCTCGTGCCACTTCTTATCCGGAAGGCAGGATTATCTGGAATTCCTAGGTTCCGGAGCGACTCATGTGGCGGTCGTATTGATCTGGCCGTTTTGATGCTAGCTGGATGGATGTTTGCTGATGGGCTTGGGCGTTGCGAGCGGAGCAGATTTCCAGGAGTCGAACGCGAGGCCGATTAGGTTTGCTTCAATCGCCTCTCAAGCATAAGGCGGAGCATGGCCAGGCTTCCACTTGATACTGCAGCCTATGCCGGGTTTCTGATTCCCCTCAACAGGCTTGCCGGTGAGCACGGCTTGGATGGCTGCGCGGAGATCGCGACCTGTGACCGGCTTGTTGTTGCCAGGGCGGCTGTCATCGAATTGTCCATGGTAGACCAGACGGCGATCTCGATCAAAGAGATAGAATTCTGGAGTACAGGCGGCGCGATAGGCTTTCGCAACCTCCTGGGTCTCGTCGTGACAGAATGGAAAGGTAAAGCCCAGACATACGGCCATTTCCCTCAGCCTCGGTGGTGCATCATCGGGATAGGTGATGGGATCATTGCTGCTGATGGCGATGATCCCTAGATTCGTGTCTTGATAGTCCTGTCCGAGTTTGGCCAGTTCATGCTCGACATGTACCACATAGGGACAGTGTCGGCAGATGAACATGACGAGTAGCCCTGTCTTTGCAGTGAACGAGTCGAGCGAGTAGCGTTGCCCAGTCACGACGTCCGGTAAATCGAACGGCGGTGCTGTGGTTCCAAGCGGGAGTATGGTTGAAGTCATGGCCATGAGAGAGCAGTCTCACTGCGTGATTGGGTGAGAGGATGCCGCATGTGTTCAGCCGGGTCAAGTGGCGATGAGGGAGCATTTCTTGCGTCATTGTTGTACCAGGACTATGCTGGGTCTGCTGGTGTGGAGCTGTGGGAAGGGCGAGGTGGTCATTGATGATAAGGAGGCGGACCATGCGGAGTCTTTGGCTGTTGATCCTATTGGCGGTTCCGGTTGTGACGTTGGCTCATGATGAGACAACGCCTGCGGCATCAACTCTGACTGTCAGCGAAACCGGGATTGTCCCGCATGCGCCGGATACGGCTTTTGTCATGTTCGGCTTGGAGACTGCCAGTAAGTCCCTCGCTGATGCACAGAAGCGCAACAGCACTGTCATGAGTAAAGTCATGGACCGGCTGCGGGACTTACAGATCGACAAGGAGCGAATTCAGACGACATCTTTTACGGTGTCGCCGCAATATCGACCGCCATCGAACCGTCCTACGGATGTTTCACCTGCGTCCCAGGAAATCATCGGCTATGTGGTCAGTAACATGGTGACCGTGGAAATCCGTGCTCTGGACAAGGTCGGCACGGTGATCGAAGAAGTTTTAAAGGCCGGGGCGAACAGCTTTCAGGGGCTGCACTGGGGGTTACGCGAAGAGCAAGCAGTGCGGCTCAGTGCCTTGAAACAGGCGGCGGCCAAGGCCCGTGAGAAAGCGTCGGTGTTGAGCGAGGCGCTTCATGTCAAACTTATGCGGGTGCTCTCGGTCACTGAAGGCGGCCAGATGATCCGACCTCCTATGCCCATGGCACGTATGGCCATGGAAGCCAGCGCCAGCGATGTGCCGATTTCATCCGGTGAACTGAAGATTGAAGCGACAGTGACGCTTGTCTACGAAATCGCGCCGAAGTGAAGTAGCTGGGTTGACTGATAACTGGACTCATACTTGACTCATGTAGGCTGCCAATCCACTTAGTGATTCCTCCTATGAAAAGCTGTATTCTTCACTAACTCATGACCGAGCAGATTCGTGCCCATGTTCTGGATTTGTTGTTTTTGGGAGAGGAGGTCAAGACCTCATGAAGTCCTTCTCGCAATCCTTCCTCGACAACCTCCTCATTCCACCGCGGATCATCACGATGATTCGCAAGCTGGGTGAGCAGAAGGGTAAGCAGGAGCTGTACAAGAAGCAGGCGCCAGAGATGCTGGAGAACTTGCGCCAGGTGGCGCTGATCCAGAGCACCGAGTCTTCGAACCGTATCGAGGGTATCGTTGCCAAGGATAAGCGACTGCGGGCTATTGTCGAGCAGAAGGTCAAGCCCGCCAATCGCTCTGAGTCTGAGATCGCCGGCTATCGGGACGTGCTAAACACGATTCACCAGAGTCACGAACACATACCCTTTACCGAGCGCATTGTGCTGCAACTCCATCGCGATCTGATGAAGTACGCCGGTGGAGATGGTGGTAGCTGGAAGGCCACGCAAAATGAAATCACCGAGGTTCTCCCAGGTGGAAAGAAACGAGTCCGATTCACACCCATTGAGCCGCATCTGACCGAAGAGGCCATGCGGACCTTGCATGGGCAGTTTGCCGATATGGAACGAGCCAGCGAGCTGGACCCGCTGCTGCTCATTCCTTTCTACGTGCTGGATTTTCTCTGCATCCATCCCTTCCGTGATGGCAACGGGCGCATGGCCCGCCTGCTGTCGTTGCTCCTGCTCTATCATTACGGCTATGAAGTCGGACGCTATGTGGGTCTGGAGCGGATCATCGAGCAGACGAAAGAGTCCTACTATGACACGCTGTATCTGTCATCACAGGGATGGCATGAGGGACGGCATGATGTGTTGCCTTGGACGGAGTATTTTCTTTCGACCATTCTGGCGGCCTACGGTGAGTTCGAGGGGCGGTTCGGCAAGGTCAGCAAGGGAAGAGGCAGCAAGACAGACATGATCCGCAATGCCGTGAATGGGTTCATCGCAGATTTTACTATTACTGAGGTCGAACGTGCCTGTCCTAAGGTCAGCCGGGACATGATTCGCCATGTGCTTGGTCAACTTCGGGAAGACGAGGTGATTATGCCGGTCGGTAAGGGGCGGGGTGCTAAATGGCGTAAGACCGACAAAAAACGAGGTAATAGGTGATGAGTTATTACCCCATTTCTGACCATCATTACCCTATTTTTCTGTCCAAGACTTGCCTGTGGAAATAGGTACTACCCAATCAAATAGGTAATGAATTGGGTAGTAGCGTGGCGAAAGAGTGTAGTAGCGAGGGTCTTATTACGCTATTTCGGTGTGTCATTATCCTATTTCCCAGGTTCCACACCTGAACCATGCCGTCTCCAGGCGAGCATAAGACGGTTCAAGCCCGCATTCATGCGCAACAAGTGGGCCTCGTGCTTGCTTCAGGGTAATCTCAATTTTAATGTGGAGTTAGTGGCGCTTGACCGAGCAGTCGGAGACTACGTGATCGTTCATGAGTTGCTACATTTTCGTGCGCCCAACCACGGGAAACTGTGGAAAAGTTTGATGAGGGTACACCTTACGGGCTATGAAGAGGTGAAGGCGAAACTGCCAGTACGTGAACAGCCAGTATCTCTTATGCGCGGATAACTTCCGTATTACCCTTCCGCCTTCTCTCCCCCCTCCCACAACTTTACCGTGCGATCCCATGAGGCGCTGGCGAGGCGCTTGCCGTCGGGAGAAAAGGCCAATCCGCGGACCGGGCCACTGTGGCCTTTGAGGGTTCGGAAGTTTCGACCGGTTGACAGATCCCAAAACTTGATGGTTTGGTCGTCGCTTGCGCTGACCAAAACTTTTCCGTCCGGGGAGACGACAAGATTACGGACCCAGCCCTTGTGACCGGTCAACGTTTTCTTCTCGACCACCGTCGGCATCTCAAAGAGCTTGATGGTGGTGTCCCGGCTGCCGGTGATCAGGAGTTTTGCATCAGGGGTGAAGGTCATCGCGCCGATCCAGTAGTCCATCGGCTTTTGGAACCCGCCGTCGTCTTCGACAAAATAGCCACGGGTCTCGGTTGAATCCACTTCGTCTTTTCGCCAATGGCCGTCGTGGAGAACCTTTTCCTCGCCGCTTGGGAGCACTTCCCATACTTTAATTTTCCCGATGTCGGTTCCGCTGGCGAGATGGATGCCGTCGGGTGAGAAGGCAACGCACACCGACCAATGGTGATCGTATTCGTCTTTACCCAGAAGGGTCATCAGCTCGGTGCCGGTGGTGACTTCCCAGATTTTGATGTCTTTGTTGTGGCTCCCTCGCGCGAGCATGAGTCCATCCGGGGAGAGGGATAAACTGCACACGCTATGGTCGTATCGAGTAAAGAGGAGCTTCACCGGTTCCCCGGTTTTACCGTTCCAGAGCCTGATGGTGCGGTCTTCGCTCGCCGTCGCGAGGGTTTGTCCATCCGGAGTAAAGACGATGGCGCGGATATCGTGGGTATGGCCGCGAAGGGAACGGAGCAGCCGCCCGGTTTCAATGTCCCACATGCGTACAAGGCGTTCGGCGCCACCGCTTGCAAGCACGGTCCCATCCGGTGAAAAGGCAACCGCCCACACTCCGTGGGAATGACCACGAAAGGTGTTCACCTCCCGACAGTCAGCTCCCCAGTACGCGAGGAAGTCGATCGGTGGGGTTGATGTGGGTTCTATCCGAACGGAACCGGGTGCGAGAAAAGGAGTCATCGTTGGATCGGACATAGGTCGTGCGTTCCCTTGGCTGTCTGGTCCTTGATTGGTGAACAACCCGGCCAGTATAATTTCTTCGATAATTCAGATCGTAAGAGATGCCTCACGATCAAGTCAACTCTTCGACGAGTCTGTCTTGCGTGAACGGCAGACTCTGGATCGATGCCGAGGGTGTCCGGTGGACGTCGCTGAGATCTCACGCTGATTTTTCAGGCTCCCTTGCACCCGAACGATCCGGCGGGTTGTGTGGTAATGGCCTCATGATGTGATTGAGAGTACTTCTAATGGAAATCAGGTTCCAACCAGCACTGCTTCAGGAAGTGATCGACTCGTTCGTGGAAAAGACGGAACGAGAGGGGGATCCGACCTACTACAAGGAATTTCACGAGTACGCTGATCCGATCTATGAGAAGTTCATCCTCGAAGATCGAGAAGCCGAATTCAAGAAGTTGTACCAGTTCCTCTTCGGCACCTGGGGGTTTTCAGATATCGTTCGTGATTCATTCAATGAGTATCCGCTGTTGAAGGAGAAGGTGGGGATTGTCCTGGTCAAAGGGGTCTTGAAAGAAGATCAGGAAGGCGTCGATATTCTCAGAAAATGGGGATCGGTTGAAAAGGACCTGGCCAAAGAATTTGAAGAGAAGGGGATGAAGGGAGTCGGGATTAAGCTGATTCCCCGCCGATTCTATGACCCGGCGCTTACTCGGTATTGCCGCCATGAACTGATGCATATTTCCGACATGATCGATCCGTTATTCGGCTACGATCCGGACACCAAGGTCGGGTTGAATCCCGGGGAAGAGACGCTGATCCTTCAGCGCTATCGCGTGTTATGGAGTTTGAGCGTGGATAGTCGGCTCGTGGCGGCGGGCAAGGAACCGATGTTGAGCAAGGAGGATCGATTCAAGGAGTTCCGGTCCTGGTACCGAAAGATTCCGCCTCCTCAACTGAAGTCGGTGTTCGAGGGGCTCTGGCAGACCTCCTACTTCTCGCATTCAGAGTTGATCGAAATGGCCGCCGATATCCTTCGAGTGATGGACCGGGCCGTGGATGTTGAAGGCGGTGAGGTTCCGGAAACTCAGAATAAAATCATGCTGATGCCGGGGTTCCCGTGCCCGCTCTGTCGGTTTCCGACCTATTCCTGGGTCGAAGATATGGGGACCAAACTGGAATCCTACGTGCTGGACTTCATCCGCGAGAATCACCCTGGGTGGGATGTCGAATTCGGAGCCTGTGACCGCTGTGTGGAGGTCTATAAGCTACGTGCCGACGGCGTCATGTAATGCGAATGGTGAAAATAGCAGCCAGCTTTGTTCTCGCTTCGCTCAAGGCCTCAACGTACATACACCGTACGCCTCAGCCTTTCGCTCGCTGCGGCCGCGCTGGACAGCTGTTTTGACCATTCGCAAGATCCTGTGTGCTTAAATGGCAACAAATCCCTCATACGGCCGGCGAGCATTCCTGAAAGATTCCGTCGTCTCAACCGTCAGGGCGGCACAGGAACTCGTCAAACACGCGGAGGTTTCCCCCAACGAGGCTGCCGTGCCGGCAGTTCGGCCGGACTGGTTGCGTCCTCCCGGCGCTGTGGCGGAGGCAGTATTCCTGGACCGTTGTACAGCGTGCAATGATTGTGTCACGGCCTGTCCCCCTGGAGCCATCACTGCGCATCCTGGCGATGGTACCCCGATGCTCTATGCCGATCAGTCTCCCTGCCTGTTGTGTGAAGATTTTCCCTGCATCACGGCCTGCCGAACGGATGCGCTCATGCCGGTCAGCGGGGTCGATCAGGTTCGAATGGGGACGGCGGAGATCTCACATCGACTCTGCACGGCTGGTCAGGGTTGCCACGCCTGTGTCTCGAAGTGCCCGACCAATGCCCTTGCCCTGGATGTAGCCTTGCTTCGCCTGTTGGTTGCTCCAGAAACCTGTGTGGGGTGCGGCATATGCGAGATGATTTGTAAGACGGTGAATGACCGTGTCGCGATTCGTGTGATCCCGACCAGGCAGATGGTGAGGGCCGCCTCATGAACCGGGTGGTGCTTCAATCATGGTTGTATCGACGCGACACATCATCGGGGAGGCCGGTGAGTTCTCCCTTGACTTCACACCGGCCATTTCATATACATACATGGCTTTTCCGTCACACCTTGGAACGTGCTGGTTGTGAGACAGGGTGAAGATGACGGACAGGAGGCGATTTCTATGACGAGTCAACAGCCGATGCACAGAGTCTCTGCATCTGCAGCCGCCACGTTGCCGAACCCTTCCACACTGAAAGATTCGCCGGCCGTTGAGCGAGCACTCAGTCGCAGCAAAATTTATCTGCTGATCTCCTGGAGCCTCCTCTATCCGGAGGATGAGGAATTTCTTGACTATTTGCGGTGCGGGGAGTTTGTCGAAGATGGTCGGACGGCCCTTGATGCGCTGGGCGTTGCCCTTGGCGCCGATGGGAGCCAACGTGCCAAGGACAAGCTGGTTGCGCTGAAAAAGCAGTTGGAGATGGTTGAGGGGCTCATCTCTTCAGAATGTGTCAATTGGCAACTGAGCGATCTCCAGTCGGAGCATCGGCGCGTGTTCAGTAACGTGATTACGCTCGATTGTCCCCCCTATGAAACCCTGTTCGGAAACGACCACGTGTTTGCCCAGTCTCATGTCATGGGCGACATCTCGGGATTCTACAAGGCGTTTGGAGTCGAGCTCTCCAAGGACATCCATGAACGGCTCGACCACCTCAGTGTGGAGTTCGAGTTCATGCATTTCCTTGCCTACAAGGAGTCGTACTCGCTCTGTCACGATGGGCCAGAAAAGACCCAGATCGTGGTGGAGGCACAAAAGAAATTCGTCAAGAATCATATCGGTCGATGGGTGCCCTTGTTCTGCCGCATGTTGGCCAAGAAGGCGGACTCCGGCTTGTTCAAGTTGGTGGCCGATATGACCGGTGATTGGATGGAGTTTGAGGCGGCGTTCTTAGCCGTGACGCCTCAACCCTACACGGAGACCGATTATCGACCCGCAACGTTCAGTTCGCCGGAAGGTCAGACCTATGAGTGCGGCGCGCAAGACCAAGGGAATGAGTTGAGCATGTTGCTGAATGAAGTCGGGGCCCAGTCCTTCATGGATGTGAAAGAGAAGGACAAGGATCAGGAAGAAGGCCGGCCTTCTGGAACTGCGTGAGTGACTGTGGAAACACTCGGTACGGTTCGCGAGTAGCTGTTATCTTTCATTCAATTTTCACGAGGAGGGAGTAATACTATGAGGGTAGCGCAGACGACCAACAAGAAATTGGTGTTTGCCATTCTTCTCTCCGCCCTCACTGTCGGCCTGATGCTGACGTTGGGGCGAGTACCACTCGCCGTCAGTCAGCCGGTAACGATACCGGCCAAGACGGTTAAGGGCTCAATTCCGATGGACGGTGCCAACCCTGTCTGGGAGAGCGTACCGGGAGTTGTCGTTCCTCTGAGCGGTCAGCTGATCACCACCCCGATGCACCCGAATATTTCGGTAAAGTCGGTGTTCGTGAAGGCGATGACGAACGGTAAGGAAGTCGGGTTGCGGTTGGAGTGGATCGATCAGACGAAGAATGATACGGCGATCGGGCCACAAGATTTCCGTGATCAAGTGGCGCTGATGTTTCCGGTGAATACGGCCGGAGCTCCGCCGTTCCAGTGTATGGGGCAATCCGGCGGAACCACCAACATCTGGCGGTGGAATGCTGAGTGGCAGAAGGACATCGGCAAGGACAGTGCAGGTATCTGGGATGTGGACGATCAGTACCCCGGCATTTTCTGGGACTATTACTTTGAAGAACCGGCGGGAGGCGTCACCTATCCTGACCGTATCGGCCGCAGCCTTGGGCCGTTCAATTCCGGTATCTGGTCGGGGAATATCATGTCTGACCCGACACTCCGTGTGAGTTCGGTTGAGGATTTGAGCGCCAATGGTTTCAGCACCCTGACGACGCAAGCTCACCAGGATGTCATCGGGAACGGTGTCTGGGAGCCATCAGGGTCCGTCAAGGGCGGTGGGTATACCGGACCAACCTGGCGGGTTGTCGTGAAGCGGACGTTGGAAACCAGTGATGCGAACGATGTGCAGTTCAAGGCGGGGATGTCGGTACCCATCGCGTTTGCGGTGTGGGACGGCGCCAACATCGAGCGAAACGGCATGAAGTCGTTGTCGACCTGGTTTACGCTGAAGCTGTAGTCATCTGATTCGTGCGAGGCAGCTT
>JAHBWO010000132.1 GCA_019636945.1 Nitrospira sp.
AGCGAGCGGTGCCTCCGCTGTGCTCCCCGGCCCACCTCTCCCCTCTCGCTCTATATATAATAAATGGAGGCCGTGGCGTTCCTGCTGACGCGTTCGGGCCACCAGGAGACGGTTCCTTCCCGACCCCTTTTTCCGAGTCCCTCCCCGGTCCACCGCCACCCTACCCCAGTCTATCCGAAAGCGCAAGGCATCCGAGAAGGTAATCATCCCGCATACCTTAATGCGTTTAAGATGTTTTTGCTTGACTCATGATACCTCTAAGAGTAGACCTCTAAATAATAATGAAAAATCCAATCGATCCTGCCATCTCTCAACCAGTTGATGAAGAAGCGGAAATTGCCGACTTTCTCCCTCCTGATCTCGCGCTCGAAGGCCACACCACCTTGTCAACGGACTGGCGACTCGAGTATCTCGACCAGCTGCATCTGACCATGGAGGACCCTCGGTTCCTCGTGCTCCCCCCCACCGCACAGCTGTTGTATCTCCATCTGCTCAGAAAGACGCACGGCCAGGGCGACCGTGAGGTGCGGATTTCGATCGACCGTTTGGTGGCTGAAACGAAACTGGCGTGGATGACCGTGCAGAAACAGCTGAAGACCCTGGGCACCATGGGACTGGTGACGACAAGCCTGCCTGCGCGTCAACGAATCGCGCCCACGTACGTGGTCCATTGGCTGCCCAGGTTGGAGAAGCGGGAGAATCTGAAAGACGTGATAAGTCGCTTTGATGAGTTGGATGAGGAGGATCTGGGGGAACTCAAACGCCTAGCTCCACTCATATCTGCGAGCCAGCGAGAGGGCATTGTGGCTG
This sequence comes from Nitrospira sp., assembly GCA_019636945.1. GTDB lineage: Bacteria > Nitrospirota > Nitrospiria > Nitrospirales > Nitrospiraceae > Nitrospira_D. Next base: position 811 of record JAHBWO010000132.1, read on the forward strand.
AGATTCAGCTGAGCCTACGCGCCGACGGTCTGGTCCCGAGCCAGGAGCTCGTTACCAAGATTCTCTCCTACCGCATCCTCCACCGTTTTCCGTATAAGCATCGGCTCATGGCGAAGCATCCAGACTGGTACGATCTAGCTTCGCCAAGGTAACAATACTTTCATACCCGACGAGTTACCCTGAGGTATGCCGCTATCCGAACTCTTCGAATCTAAGTGATTGCTCACTATCAGTGTATCTATTCTGTCAGAATACTTGATGCTTCTTATGGTCATTTAGTCGCCCTGACTTCAATATGTCTCTCGACCATACGCCAAATCACCCCTCCCATGTGAGTCACGAACTGTATACTTGTTATTCTGACAGATTAGCTATTCTCTAAGTGTTCATATTCTGACTGTATTTCTAGTCTCACTGTATTTATATTCTGTCTGTATCCATATTCTTATAGTATAATTATAATTTATATATAACAGTATATTATATTCTATACTCTGACAGAATATATATACTTATAGTAAATAAATAATCGTTCATAAATCCGTACAAATGTCTTAGATAATTACTGTATTATTCTGTCAGTATTCTTATACTTACTGTATTGATATTCTGATAGTTACAAATGACGCCATGACTGAGTCATGACCACATAATTGTCCGTTCAGTATCGAGATAGTATTCGGACAGAATTCTTATACTGACAGTATACAATCTCGCGTTCCCATTTACTCCGAGCATCTACAGAGAGCATGGCCAGTCATGCTTCAACCAGGTCCATCACAACTATCAGAATACACTTTCTGTCAGTATAGAATCATGTGTGTTCACTTCATTTCATAGATCCCATATCTCGGTAGGCTAATAGGTTCCTACATACCATCTACTTCTCATGAACCCATCCCTAACTACCTTCTCATCTTTCTATAACCAGGAGACTCTATCCCTAGGTATGAAGATCATAGAACCATGAAACCAATACGCCTATGTACGAATCGTAAATCCAATCTTCTTGGTAGGTTGTAGCGTATCAACCTATCCTAGCATCCACCAGAAATAATCTAATTTCCATATATGTGTTGACACCATCATCCTATTTTTGTATCGTGACAAAATTGTAGTTCACTCTTTGCACGGCTACAAGCGATCTCCTACCACCCGGCTACGAGATCGCCTTGGTTCCTGTACAGTGCAAAACAACGTCGGACCACGCTCTTCTTATGGAGAAAGTGCGCGGTACAGAGAGTAAAGAGAAGAGTTTCCTTAAGGGCGTTGTCGGTAAACGCCTTGAAGAACTTACTTCCTCTCAACCTCGAGTAGATCCCCTGGAATTACTCGGTCTATCATCTTCTCCCGCCGCTTCCGTTCCTTCCGAGCCTAAATTGCCCGCTCCTTCTTCTGTCGCCACTTCCTCTCAAGAGATCACGGTCCCTGTCTCTCTTCCGTCCGATCCCCATCGCATCACTACTGCCGATAATAAGAAAAGAGACCCACGATCATCCCAATCATTCTCCAAATCAGACGGGGCCAGCGTGACACTGTCAGAATACTCTGGCAGTGTCACCCGGCATACTGACAGCATACCGATACATCCCGTACATTCTGAGAGTACCACTGTCAGAGTCTCTGTCAGTGGTACTGACTCCGCTCCGTCTGGTCGTGCCACCCGCCAGCTCCGCACGACTCCTGAGATACCCCCTCCACACACAGCGACCCCTCCCGATGTCCCTATTTCTCTTCTCAAACCTCCATCACATTGGGTCCGCTTTGCCTGGGCACTCCACAGCTGTCGCGACCATTCAACACCGAACCAGACTCGTCCCGTCTCCTATGCAGAGATTGGCGCTCTCGTCGATCGTACAGAGGATGCAGTACGTCGCTCCCTTCTCCAACTCATGACTGCCGGACTCATTGTGCGCAAGGCACTCCTCCAGCATGCCAATGGGGGCTCCATTTATCTCTTTGGTCACGCCTTCCCCGCGCTTCTTGCCCCATTACCGACAGCTAAGAAAAAAGGCCCTAAACCTCGTTACATCACTCACGGTCACTCTCCGAGCGACTCCCAGAATCTCTCTCAGAATACGGCCAGTAGTAGTAGTTCTTCTTTCTCTACTTCTGAACTACTACAAGAATGGGGTGTGCATAACCTTATTCTGTCAGAATGGTTTGCCGGACTTGAGCCTCGCTCTGTCGAGCCCTTTCTCCGTCTCATGCCATCGATAGAATATGCGCAAGATTTTTTCGATAAGGTCGCGGGGGTTATCGAGCATAAGAAGACGACAAGCAAACCCATTGCCGATGCACTTGCCTTTCTTCTTGCCTGCTTGAAGAAGATGGAAGTAAATCCTCCCCCTGGGTGGAAAAGTAGGCGCGTGCGTCTCTTAGAAGAAGAAGCACGAAGGTTAGAGGAAGAAGCGGTGGCACTGAAGACCGCGCGTGACCGACTTGAAGCTCAGCGCGCTGAAGTCTATTTTTTAGGGCTGTCAGAGGAGACCCAGACACAGTTGCGGCGTATGGCAGAGGAGGCTGCGGCTGATACTGAACTAGCCGTGGTGCGAGACGCGAAACGGGATCGGAGGCTGCAGGAACTCATACGCGATCATATGCGACAGGACCAACGCACAAAAGCGATCTAAGTAAACTTGATGGGCCAGAAGGAAGGTGCTCTATGGCGATTCGAATTAGTATTGCAAATCAGAAGGGTGGGTGTGGGAAAACATCCACTGCGATCAATCTGTCCGATGCATTGCGACGATCGAATTATAAAGTACTCTTTTTGGATTGCGACCCCCAGGCCAATGCGACCAAACTGTTACAGATGGCTCCAGAGGCCAACCCCGGAGTAACGGAACTCCTGTTGAACCCGGATATGAAGGTTGAAGAGTGTATGACAGCCACGAAACTTCCCAATGTGTCCTTGGTCCGGGGAAATATTCGGTTGGCTTCGGTGGAAAACCGCCTACGGGATCCGGCAGTGTATCCCATTCCCATTGGGGTTTTGAAAAATAAGGTTCGGAAGGATCTTCCCTTTGATTTTGTGATTTTTGACACACCGCCATCGCTATCCTTGATCACGATGAATGCACTGTCCGCGAGTGACCATGTGATTGTGCCAATGGAAAGCGGATCGGGATTTTCATTTGACGGTCTTGATGACTTACTCAACATTATCTCCACTGTGCAAGGAAGTGTCCAAGCTGACCTGGCAATCCTGGGCGTCTTACTCACGAAACACGACGCACGGCGGAATGTGTGTCAGGCGGTCTTTCAGATGGTCAAAGATCGCTTTAAAGGCGATTTTCTCGAGACCACGATTTCAATGTCGACATCGGCACAAAAGGCTGAATTGCAGCGAGATACGGTGTTGCAATTTGATCGCAAGTGTTCAGCTAGTCGTGATTACCTCATGCTTGCACAGGAAGTGTTAACGCGATTGCAAGTCAAGCCAGTTCCCAAGACGAAAGGGGAGGGGATACGGGTGGCCACTGAGAGTGTCGCCGAAGAACCTGCACAAGTTGGGTGAACTGCATCACCCTTCATGCTTCCCCGGTGGCGCAGTCAATCACAGGTTACATGCGATTCTATGTCCTGCGGCCAGAACGGTGCCCAGATCTTGCAGACACCCACGAAGGAAAGACCGATTCATTATCGGTGCGAGTAAAGAAAATGGGACAGGCAGAATTTCCGCTGATCGCTGCTAAAAATGAAAAGGGGATGGGATTTCCAGGTAGATGTCGAAAGAACCCCTTGAGGTAGAGCTGACAGACTTGATGAGTGAAGCGTGCAGTACAACATCTAACTTGATGCCAACGTTATAGGGAGAAAATGCAGACTGTTAGAGGTGGACCGTGCAGAACCTCGTCGATGATACTGTGCCGAAAAATAATCGCCTAAATACCCTGCCTTACATTGACATCTCTTTCTTGGCACAAGATGTCGCTCTCCGTCCCCATAGCCCTTGGCTAAAGGCAGATCGTGCAGTCCGATCTTAGGCATCACTCCGTCAGGTATATGGTGTGACATGACACGGTCAAAAATTGTCATCTCCCTTAAGGCATCCGCCCTGGAGCACCTCGATACGCTTGTGGCAAAAGCCGCCTTTCCGAGCCGGAGTCAAGCGATTCAGCAGGCGGAGGAGGAGAAACTCGCCAGACTGGATCGAAGCCGCTTGGCACGGGAGTGTGCGGACCTCGATCCCGTCTTCGAAAAGATGCTGGCCGAGGAAGGCCTGTCCGCGGATGTGGTGGCATGGCCCGAATAGTACCGTGATCGGGTACGTCTCGAGCCCCACTCGTTCCGTGCCTCGCGCTTTCGCAGTCTTCATGACCGCGATGGCTGCGATTCTATCCGAGCGAGTGGCCTCGCACGACGGTCTGAACCGAGACGACGTGTTACGTCAAGGCGTCCCTCACATACTCTCGAAGGTGAGAGCTGAGCACGTCTTTCGGCAGATAGCGGACCGAGGGAAAGCGGTGCAGAAGACACAAGAGCACGTGTTCCTCCATCCCGCCGGACATCAAGATGATGGGGAGGGCGGGTTGTTGGGCGGCCACCACCTGGATGACCTCTTGCCCGTTCATGCGAGGCATCGAGAAGTCGGTGATGAGTAAGTCGAGTGTGAGCGATTGCCACCAGTGAATCGCCTCGACCCCATCCGCGGCTTCGACGACCCGGTGCTGATACGCTTCCAACCGCACGCGAATCGTGCTACGGAGATCATCGTTGTCCTCAGCCAGCAGGATGGTGGCCATCCTTCTCCCCTGATTCTGAGACGTAGTTGATGAGGAGGTATCTGGGTTGCGCACGACCGACGCGGCCCCAACAACCCACTCACCCACGCCCGATAGCATCGGCCAGCCCTCTTTCTTCAGCTGCTTCGTGGGGAGTCCAGCAAGTTACATACCTGTACCGACGTTGCGTGGGCCGTATCAAGCGCGAGAGCGAAGTGCTTGCCATTGCGTCTGAAAACACAACCGCTAGAAATATGAACACGCCCTCCACCGTGACATGAGTGGGATAGGTCCCTCTGTGAATCTGAAGAGATTCAGTATCCGAATAGATACAGCGATGTATCTGTCCCGATACAGCCATAGAGAGTGTGATCGTGCTCCGTCTGGAGGAACTAGACCGCCACGAGTCATGGCACGTGAGGCGTGGCTCAGGACGAATGACGAGAGCATTTGGTCATGTCGGTATGACAAAGTCTCAGACCATGTGCAAAGGATGGTTGATCGTTCTTGTACCCAAACTGCAGGGTGATGCACCCTATCGCATGTGGTAAGCCACCGCGAATCATGAGATCCGTGACGATGACCGGATGGACACTCGTCGCTCCGGCGATGGTCTGTCTCAGTCTGGCAGGGTGCTACGAAAGGATCGTGGAACCAGCCGACGTCTTCGGCACTGTGAAACAAGGAGCAACCTACAGCCCTGCATCGCGCATGATTGATGACTGGTACGCGGTCGAAGCGATCGACACACAGACGTTTGCCATCAACGAACCGAACTCCTCGCAGTACAACACATCGTATCTCCTCGTCGGAGAAACCCGCGCGCTCATGTTCGATGCGGGGAGCGGCGAGCGGCCGGCCGGTTCTCGATCCATGCGGGAGGTGGCAGAGCGGTACACAGGTAACAAGCCGATCTCGCTGATTCTTTCCCACTTTCACTATGACCACATCGCTGATGCCGCGGCATTTGACGGCGTCACCCTCATCGACCGCCTGGACATCCGCGCCACAATCACAGACGGGATCTACACGATCGGTCCAGTGGAGTCGCACGGGATGGAGTGGCGACCGCTCAAGGTCGCGCAGCTCATCGCGGATAGTGAGGTTCTTGATCTGGGAGGCCGAACCGTCGCGGTCTTCAACCTGCCAGGGCATACCACGGAGTCGGTCGTGCTGTTCGATCGATATCGCAACCAGGTCTTCACCGGTGATTTCGTCTATCGCCATCTGGGCGGCATCATCGCCTTTGCATCGGGGTCCGATCTGACAGCGTACAAGGAGAACAGCACGCGGTTGTTACACCTCACCACTGCCGACACGCGGTTCTTCGGCGCACATGGCATCCCACGGTTCGACCGTGACTGGCTGGCTCTGCTCGATCGTGAACTGGACAAGATCATCACGGGAGCAGCCACGTATCGGTATGCAGCCCATTATCTCGCCCCAGGCATCCCATGGCGGGTCTATCAGAATGGAGACCTGTCCATCTACACCACGCCGTTGGTCGCTCCGCCACTCTTCTGGTCGAAGTGGGTACTGCTGTTCGTGGCGACCGTGAGCTTCTTGATGTTGTATTTTCTTCTCCGAATCGTGCGCATGGCTCTTGTGCCTGTCCTCGTCGACCGATCTGGGGAATGAACACGTGGGCTGAGGATGATAGGGTTGACACCAGATAAAACCCACGTAAGAATCACCCTCCCAGTTGCCGTCTTGTGGTGCGAGCTGTTCTGGTCAGGATACTCATTCGCTATCGATCAGACATGAAGCTTGCTATTCTCGCCGAGTATGATCCGAACTTCGAACCGCACGTGCAAACTGATGCGGCGATTGCGCATGCTGCATCCGCACTGAGTCTCGACGTGCAATCGGAGTGGATCTCGACGACGGATGCCCACGTCACAACCCTGTCTGAATTCGAGGCGCTGTGGTTTGCACCCGGCAGTCCCTATCGAGACCTGAACCGCACCTTGGACGCCATTCGGTTTGTTCGCGAACACGATATCCCCACACTCGGCACGTGCGGTGGGTATCAGCACATGGTGATTGAATTCGCACGAAACGTAATGGGAATCCGTGATGCGCAGCACGCAGAATACGATCCGTATGCGTCTCGCCTGATCGTGTCACAGCTGCCTTGTTCTCTAATAGGTCGAGAGATGGAGATCTCGCTAAGCTCTTGGTCTAAAACCGCCGCCGCCTACGGGACACACGCGATAACCGAACGCTACTACTGCAATTTCGGTGTCAATCCCAACTACGTTGATCAGATTTCACACGCTGGGTTTCAGGTGGTGGGTCGTGATGCCGAGGGCGACTGCCGCGTGATGGAACTCTCGCACCATCGGTTCTTCGTTGGGACGCTCTTCGTGCCGCAGGCGAGATCGCGCCCTGATCACCCTCATCCGTAATCACCGCATTTCTTCTTGCCGCGCAGTGATCACGCCGCACGGCGACTGCGCTTGTCCGCTGGGCGCCGCCGTGGCGCACAGATCTCTCGTGCTCGATCTCACCGAAGATTCTTCACTGATTTCTGTTTGTCTCTTCGGGTACTCCGGTGGCCCTTTTTCCGCTTCATCTGCCGAACGGTGTTGTCCTGTCGGCGTGTCTCGGTGAGCAGGCGTCTGAAGCCCGGGTCTCGATAGGGGCGGCCTGACGCCACCTGGCGTACCGCTCGGCGGAGTCGATCCAGTGGGAGAGTCTTCAACACGAACCCGGCACGGCCCTGCCTCAACTCCTGTGTCAGGCTCGCGAGCGAGCAGTGTTCCAGCGTCTCGAAGGTATAGAGGACGCAAAGGGTCGGCTGCCGACGGAACACTGACTGGGGGATCGGGAAGGCATCGGTAATCAGCACATCGGGCTCGCAGCGCCGGAAGGCCGGGAGGGCGGCGGCGAGCGTGGACGTCTCACTCACGACGGCGAACGACGGCTGGCTCTCGAACAAGGAACGCAGCCCAAGTCGCGCGACCGGATGGGCATCGACGAGAGCGATCCGTAAGGGGCGGGAGGATTGCTTCCGGGCTGGTGTGGTCATGAGGTCCCTTTCAGTGCTGAGGTGAACGTCGGCATTGATGGCCACGAGCATCGCTGAGCAGGCGCTCCCAAGGGTATGGGACAAAGGTCGGGGCCTCCCCCCCAAGCGGGTACTTTCTTTGCGGGATGTTCTTCACGTACGGGCGAGCGGCTTGTTACCAAGATGGGAGAAGGTTTCCAGCGATGCAGAAGAAAACGAAGGAACATCCAGCCGAGGGACTGGACGCGACAGCACGTCACTCCACGGAGAACTGGCGGCGGACGCGGGGTTCAGGAAGGAGGAGCACAGCAGGCGGCTCGCGGTCTTGATACGAGTCGGAAATCCTTCTAGACTCGCCCTCCAATGAGCTGCGTAGATTCTCCTGCACTCCTGCGCAGGATGCCTGCCGCAGATGTACTGTGAGGTGTCATAAGATGCACCCTATCAGCACGTCCATCGACATTGAGGCGTCGGCGAGCCGTGTCTGGGCGGTCCTGATGGACTTTCCCGCGTATTCCGACTGGAGTCCTTTCGTTCGATTCCTCGTGGGCACAACTGCGACCGGGAGCCAGCTTCAGGTCATAGTCCAGCCCGAGGGCGGCCGAGAGATGTCGTTCACACCGGAAGTTTACGCCTGTGTGCCGGAACAAGAGTTCCGCTGGCGCGGCACGGTCCTGATGAAGTGGCTCTTTGCCGGCGAGTATGCCTTCAGCCTCACCGAATCCGCTGATCACTCATGCCGGTTCATTCACGAAGAGAGCTTTTCGGGAGTCCTTGTCCCGCTCCTCATGCGTGGCGCGATGAGGGCCGGCACCGAGGCGGGTTTCGAGGCGATGAATCGCGCCCTGAAGGCGTGCGCCGAACACCTGACGTCTAACCCCTCGCTCAATACGCGACCAGCTAGGGATGCGTAAGCTCGAACAGCAGGCAATGAGGAGCCTCTATGCCCATCGTGGTTCAACCCCCATTCGTGACCCTGCTCGTCGTGCTCTCAGCCTGGCTTGTGCATTCGCTGCTGGGACCATGGCCGACCATCATCCGTGTCCCGGTGTTGGGCGGCGTCCTAGTCGCACTGGGCTTCTCGTGCATGCTATGGGCACGGATCCTCTTCACGTCTCGACATACCACCCTCTTTGTGGGGAGACGGTCTTCGCAGCTTGTGTGTGACGGCCCGTTTCGATGCTCGCGCAATCCCATGTATGTGGGCGTGATAGTTTTCCTATTGGGTCTTGCTTTGTGGGTTGGCACATGGCCCTTCTACACTGCCGCACCTGCGACATTTCTGTTCCTCAACGTCTTTCACATTCCGCGTGAGGAGCGTTTGTTGCACGAGTCGTTTGGCGAGCGATACCTTGCCTATTCGAGAGAGGTTCGTCGGTGGCTCTGAGTCTCCTCATCGCGTGGTTACTGATCGCCGTCTTCGCCGGCCTCTCCCTGATCCATGTCTATTGGCTCTTCGGTGGTCGGGTCGGGCAACTGGCGGCGATACCAGAACTTGACGGCAAGCCCATCTTCGAACCATCGGCGGTGGCAACACTCGTGGTCGCAATCGGGTTGGCGCTGTGTGCCGTGGTGATTGCCGGTACAGCCGGAGTGCTCGCGCTGCCGTTGTCTCAAACCGTACTCGCGTGGCTGACCCGTGCGTTGGCGGTGGTCTTCCTGTTGCGTGCGATTGGAGACTTCCGATTGGTCGGGTTCTTTAAACGTATCCGCGATACGCGTTTTGCGCGTCTGGATACCGCCGTGTACTCACCGCTGTGCCTGGCGTTGGCCATCGGGGCAGCTATCGTCGGTTTTGCGGGATATGGCTAACCGACATGCCAATCAGACATTCACGCTGGATCCCGCTCGGTCGCGTGGCGGGAGTCTTCGTAGAATGGTGGTCACCACATGGTGTGTGGAAACAGGTCGTGTTGCACCATTTGTGCTGTCGGGTCGGGTATGGGAATAGTAAGACCATCGGGAGAGATTCATGGCCATGCAGCTCGACAAGGTGGTTCCCTTCGGGCGATCACTGGATGAATACCGCCAGATGTTTGCCCTATCAGAGGACGACCTGGTCCGGACCATCATCGGAGTCGGCGATGGCCCGGCGAGTTTCAATGCGGAGATGCATGCCCTAGGCAAACAGGTGGTGTCTGTGGATCCACTCTTTGCATTCACTGCCGACGACATCGAATGGCGGTTTTATGCGGTGGTGGACGCCATCATTGAGCAGGTCAAGGCCACGCCCGATGATTGGGTCTGGACGTATCACTGTTCGTCCGAAGATCTGCGTCAAACCCGGATCAACGTGCTGGCCCGATTCATCACCGACTACGAAGCTGGGAAAACGACTGGGCGTTATGTGGTCGGCGAGCTGCCACACCTTGACTTCACGGACAACCAATTTGATTTGGCCCTGTGCTCACACTTTCTGTTTCTCTACTCAGACCAGTTTTCTTATGACTTCCATCGCCTGTCTATCCTCGACATGCTGAGAGTGGCCAGCGAGGTTCGTGTGTTCCCCTTGATGACGCTTGGGCTCCAACCATCGCTCTATGTGGGACCGCTCATGCAAGAGCTTCACTCAATAGGATATACAGCTCAGATACAAACAGTTCCTTATGAGTTTCAACGTGGGGGCAATCAAATGCTGTGCATAAAAAGGTAGCCGCGCTCTGAGGTCCACACAGACACTCCTGATTGTCACCTCAATACGCTGGTACGTTACGTTTGCGAGAGGAGCTTGTTGTCCATGATTCAAGCAGACAGCCAACCTGATCACTATCACACAGAATTTACGAATGGAGCACATGTCGCAACCTCGGATACGACGCCTAACAAAGGTGGTGGGAATCGTGGGTTTCGTCCCCATGAGCTGCTGGAGGCGGCCCTGGCCACCTGCATGAATATGACGGTGCGCATGGCTGCGGACAAACAGGGCATCCCGTTGTCCAGCGTGTCCGTGACGGTCTCCTTGAATCGGGAAGAACCAGGGAAGCCTGTGTTTGAGTACCGCGTGCAGTTTGGCGAAGCCCTCTCCGAGGCTCAGAAATCTCGACTACTGTCGGCAGTAGAACTGTGCCCGGTGCGCAACACGCTGTCGCACCCGCTTCGAT
>JAHBWO010000133.1 GCA_019636945.1 Nitrospira sp.
CTATTCACTACAAGACACTCCCAGTCGAGCGTGGACCGATCACGGCGATCGTGACTGCAACCGGCACAATCAATCCGGTCGTCTCCGTGCAGGTCGGCAGCCAAATCTCCGGGAAAGTTGCGCAACTCTTCGCCGATTTTAACTCCAAGGTGACAAAAGGACAGGTCTTGGCCCAGATCGATCAAAAACCGTTCAAGGCCCGTTTGAGCCAAGCGCGTGCTGCCGTCAAAAGCGCAAGAGGCAATCTCTCACGAGCCAACGTCTTGGCGATTCAGCGCAAGCGAGAGTTCGATCGTATGGCGGCACTGCGACCGCAGGCGTTCGTCTCACAAGCGGACACGGATCTCGCCGAGACCAACTACCGGGATGCCGCAGCCAACGTGGAGGTTCTGCAAGCGCAACTGGATCAGGCTCAGGCGGCACTCGCCTCAGCGGAATTGGATCTTGGCTATACGACAATCTACTCACCGGTGGACGGCATCGTGGTGTCTCGAAACGTGGATGTCGGCCAAACCCTGGCGGCGGCCTTCCAGACGCCGATTCTCTTCTTGATTGCCCAAGACCTCACCCATATGCAGGTGAACGCCAACGTCAGTGAATCCGACATCGGTGGTGTCAAAGAAGGAACAGAGGCGAATTTCCGAGTGGACGCCTATCCCAAACAATTCTTCGACGGCTTGGTGACGCAGGTCCGCAACGCGCCCATCAACATTCAGAACGTCGTGACCTATGACGTGGTCATCACTGTACGCAACCCTGAATTGAAGTTGAAACCGGGCATGACAGCAAACGTTACCATCGTAACCGCACGGAAAGAGAATCCGCTCCGTGTCCCGAACGGTGCTCTGCGATTCAGGATGCCCAACGTACCGACCGACAGGAAAGTCAGCCGCGTCTGGGTGTTGGACCCCCATCACCAACCTCGCCAAGTGGATGTCTCGACGGGCATCGCCGACTCTCTCTATACGGAAATCGTGTCTGACACTTTGCGCGAAGGAGATCCTGTTATTCTGGGGGTTGAAACAGATGAAGAACAGTCCAAAAAACAATTGCCTCCCGGTTTTGAACCAAGTCGCGGGTTGAGATGAAGGGAGGCAAGAAGCAATCAGCTGTCAGCCTCGGAGCGGATCATGATTACTGAAGACTGAAAGCTGAGCGCTACGAGCTACTCACCATGTCATTCTTTTGGCTCACCCTTCTATCAGCTTTTCGTATTCTCAGGCGTAACCCGTTGAGAGCCGGCTTGACGATGCTGGGCATTGTCATTGGAATCGGCGCGGTTGTCGCCATGATCAGTCTTGGCCAGGGGGCGACGGCTTCGGTACAGGCAGAGATCTCGAGCCTGGGCACCAATGTGCTGATCGTCATCCCGGGAGCCACGACGGTCGGCGGCGTCCGGGGTGGGCTTGGATCGTTTTCGACCCTGACGGTCGACGATGCGGGAGACATCGAGAAGAAGATCGCCGGCGTGACGACGGCGATGTACGGGACACGCTCGATCCTCCAAGTGATCAGGGAGAACAAGAACTGGAGTACGGTCGTCTTCGGCACCACTCCCGTCTTTCCGGATATCCGAAACTGGCCTCTTGCACAGGGAAACTTCTTCACACAATCAGATCTTGATTCTGCCGCCAAGGTCGCAGTCTTGGGAACAACCGTCGTCCAGAATCTATTTGAGCCGGGAGAGGAAGTCGTAGGAAGTGAGATCCGTATCAGAAATGTTCCGCTCCGGATCATTGGGGTCCTGGCATCAAAGGGCCAATCCATCACAGGGCAGGATCAAGATGATTTCGTTGTCCTTCCCTTCTCGACCGCGGAACGCAGGGTGTTCGGGACAAAATTTCTGGGAACCGTCGGAATTATTTTAGTGGCGACCGCCACCCGCGACGACATTCCCCCCGCAGCCGACGACATCAAGGAGCTGTTGCGAACGAGACATCGTCTGCACCCATCAGAAGAAGATGACTTTACGATCCGGACCATGGAGGATATCGCAAGAACCGTCGCCGGCACGAGTAGAACGATGATGGTGATGCTGATGAGTATTGCGTCGATCTCTCTGATTGTGGGAGGAATCGGCATCATGAACATCCTCCTGGTTTCCGTCACGGAACGGACGCGGGAAATCGGCTTGCGGATGGCGGTGGGCGCAAAGCGCACACACATCCTGCTGCAATTCCTTATGGAAGCTCTCATCATGACCGCGATCGGAGGAATGCTCGGCGTGGGGACAGGAATCGGGATCGCCCGGCTGCTCACCACCGTGATTGGATGGCCGACCATCATCAACACCCAAGCTGTGCTCGCCGCGTTTCTGTTCTCGCTCGTCGTTGGACTGTTTTTTGGCCTGTATCCGGCCAATAAGGCATCGAAGCTGAACCCTATTGAAGCGCTGCGCTATGAGTGAGGTGGCCTCGACCTATACGCTGAGCAGGACCTCCACATCTCCGGTTCGACGGACCACTCTTAACGCCACTTCGTTCTCATGGCGATCGAGCACGAGATCAAGACGTGCGGTCCCGACTGAGAGGTTCCGAAGTTCGACCCGTTCGAGAAACGGCGGAAGAACAGGACATACAAACTGCACGAGTCCTCGAGTTCCATCAATCTGCAATCCAAGGCAAGCCTGCAATGCCTGAAAACCGGCGCCGGCTGCCCAAGCTTGCGGAGCGCAAGCCACCGGATAGCGTGTGGGACTTTCACCCGGACGACGAGGGAAGCCACAAAAGAGTTCCGGCATTCGATGGAGATCAAGAAAGAGGCTGGCATCGAAGAGTCCAGTAAGAATCTTCATCGCCCCTTCTTTATATCCATAGGCTGCCATGCCAGCGGCAATGATCGCATTGTCGTGCGGCCACACCGACCCATTGTGATAGGACATCGGGTTATACCGCGCCTCTGAGGTCGCCAGCGTTCGAATCCCCCACCCGCTGAACATCTCATCGGTCAAGAGCGTACGCGCCGTGCGCAGGCCACGCTCCTGACCGGCAATCCCACCATAGAGACAATGCCCCGCGTTCGAAGTACGCACACGGCAGGGGCGTCCTCGTCCATCCACCGCCAAAGCATAGGTGCCAAGCTGTTCGCACCAGAAGTCGCGCTCAAACCGTTCCCGCAAGGCCTCGGCTTCCTTCGCTAACCGATCGCCATGATCGCTGTCTCCCAACACCCGCGCGATTTGCGCCGCAGCTTGCTTGGCTCGATACACGTAGGCCTGGACCTCGCACAACGCAATCGGTCCTTTCGCAGCAGTTCCATTCGCATGAAAGACGGAATCATGCGAATCCTTCCATCCTTGTTGCACTAGACCATTGGCCGACTGCCTGGCATAAGTGGTGAAACCCATGCCAGCAGGATCGCCATACTGATCGATCCACCCCAGTGCCAGCTTGAGATGTGGCCAAAGCGTTCGGAGAAAGGCTCGATCGCCGGTACGTTCGTAGTACGCGCCGGCTAGAACGAGAAAGAGCGGCGTGGAGTCGACACTGCCATAGTATTTCCCAAAAGGGATCTCCCCTAATGCGGCCATCTCTCCTTGGCGCGTCTCATGCAAAATCTTCCCCGGTTCTGCATCCTGCTCCGGTCGAACCCCCGTCGCCTGAGTCGCAGCCAAAAACCCTAACACGCCACGAGCAAACAGTGGATTCATCCACAACATCTGAAGCGCGGTGATGATGCCATCGCGACCGAATGGAACGCTGAACCAAGGGACTCCGGCATAGGGGTAGAGACCCTGCGGAGTGTCAGAGATCAACATGTGGAGATCCGCCAACGATCGATTCAACCAGTGGTTGAACTGTTCATTGGCCGTATAAACATGCGCATCATGGGACATGGCGCCCTTGAGAGCACGATTGGCATGATGGTACGCACGCTCGTACTTCAGTTTCTTTCGATCCCTCAGCTCCCCGATTTCACAGGAGATGGCAATCTCCCAGGTCAGGTCTGCATGTGGACGAAGGGACGATTCGATGATGAAGCCGTTGGATGTCACTCGCTTCGGGGTTGGAGTGCACTGAATGGAGGTTCGACGGACGATCCCATCAAGTCCCCTGTACCCAAACACGAGTCCGTTCTTTGAGCGAGCCGTCTTGAGTCGTACTCCACGCCGCTCCCGTTTTCGGCCTCTCGCTTCAAAAAGATCGGCGAAGTCTGCGTCCAATGCGATCGTAATTGAAAGCGGAATACTCTGACTTCCATAATTCTGAACACGGAAACGTTCGTACCACGTCCCTTGCCAGAGAAACCGTGTACGGCACAGATGGACGGTTCCGCGTGAGACGACTTTTTTCCCATCGCGCATAAGATCCGGATTGGTAAGATCGACCGTGAAGAGCACATTGTCCTCCTTCACGGTCGCACTGAGAAGCATCGGACGCTGACCTTGCACCAACAGTTCGGACTGCGAGAGAAAGCGCGTCCCTTCATGATAGAGGCCTTGTGGGCCGGGAAGCACCTGGTGCATATCACCGTATCGATCAAATACGGCAAACGTCTCTCCATGTTTCAGGACCTCGGTTCGGCCATCGGCCAGAGACGATGACGCAAGGATATAGTATTGTTCGTTCCATCGGATGATATCGTTCATGAACGGTTCCCTTCATACTCGGCACTTGCTCGGCTCATCCGTGTGGCGACCAACGCCGTGACCATTAAGACAAGCCCGATCCCGAGGACGCCGGTTTCGGGGCCATGCTGCTCCGTGATCCACCCAAACGCCGAGATTCCACCGATGGCGGCGGTCATGGCACCTGTCCCGTAGAGTCCTAAGACCCGTCCGATCATATGGCTCGGCGCCAGTTCCTGAATGATCCCCCAGGCGATCGGTGTAAATACTCCCATCCCACACCCGATCAGTCCCATAAAAACTCCGGCAACATACGGATCAATCGTCCAGGTCAAACCGCTCAGGGCGAGACCACTCAACACACTGGCGGCCATGATCAGTCGCATACGATCCTTGACCATCCAATCGGTCACCCATAGGAGCGCGATCGACGTCACAAGTAATCCTATCCCCAGCGTGGACCATAAGTACCCGACCTCGACCGGTCCCAGTCCAAGCATCTTTCTGGCAAAGACCGGGAACAGTGCGGTCAACGCACTGGTACCGAACGTATACAGGGCAGCGGTACCGGTCAAGAACAATAATGCCGGTTTGGTGACTACACCATAACGAAATCCCTCGACCAGATCTTGCAGCAACGTCGATCGCGCCCCAGGCGAGGGACTCGTCGCCACCGTGTTTTTGAAACGGACAAAGGCGAGACATGCCGCTGAAATCAAGTAGGTGACGGCGTTGATACAGAGCACCTCTTGCGATCCATACGCGGCGATACCGATGCCGCTGATCGCGGGGCCGAAGATAATCCCCAGGCTCGTAGTGCCCTGCAAAAGCGCATTGGCAGCCGTGAACTGTGTTTTGGGGACGAAGGCCGGTACTGCGGCCGTCAGGGCAGGGCCAAAGACCGCCGTGGACACTGCATGGAGAAACACCAGCACATACAACACCGAGACTGTAAAGGATTCCACGGAAATGAGGCAGGGGATCAACCCGATTAACAACGCACGGAGAATATCGCTCGTGATCAGCAAGACTTTCTTCGGGAGCCGGTCGACGTACACACCGATGATGGGGCCGAGAACGATCGGAGGAATTGTCTGCAGCAGCCCGATGATGGACGTCTTGAGCGGTGACCCGGTGACGGCGTAGACAAACCACAAGAGGGCTAAGCGGCAGACTCCGTCACCGATCTGTGAAATGAGCTGTCCCCACCACACCAGCCCGAAGTCCCAAGTCAGAAGGAGGGGGCGATTGTCGACCAAGAGCTGACGGGCATGCGCCATTCCAGAAGAAGCGTCTGCCAGGGGGCCTGAGGAACCCTGCATCAGCTCTCACCCTCTAGGCGAATTTTTTCTGTATTCACGGCCCGAACGCCAGGCACCTGCCGAGCCGCCTCAGCAGCTTCGAGAGCGATCACCTGAAAACGAACCGTGCCATTGAGCTGCACGATACCTTCTTCGGTCTTGACATCGAAGTTCGCCGATTTCAAGGTCGCACTTTTTGCAAAGCGTTCCTTAATAAGAAGCGTGAGGATCTCATCCTGCTTCTTGAGCAAAGTTTTCGCCAGATCTTTTTCCACGATCAGCTTGTTCATAACGGTCTTCACCCCACTGACCGCCTGTGCAACTTCTGTCGCGGCAGCCTTATCTTCTTCATTCGAGACCCGCCCGCTCAGTGTGACCACCTGTTTGTCATCCTCAACCTCGATCTCATAATGGAACAGCCGCAAATCTCCCATGAGCGCGAGTTTAACGCATAGGATCAGCGAGCCCATCGGCTTCTTTGCAGCTGTCTCCTTTTCTTTGAGATCGATATCAGCAGGAGGAGGCAGGTCGGCCTTGAGCGCCGGTGCCGGTTGTCCTTGCGATTTGGTCTCTGCTGACGGCTTGGGAGCAGCGCCATGCCCCTCTGTCACCGCTGAAGAGGAGGGACGTGCAGGAATCTTTTCCAAGGTGCCTTCCTTACGATCCGTCGCGGCTTCAGCCTTGGTCGGCATCGTAGGCGAAGATGCCGGCTTGGTCTCTGTTGGCGACTTGTGCGGCGTGGGTTGAGAGTCGGAAGAAGCCGGTGACGGCTGCTGCCGTACTACTGGTTTTTCAGGCACAATCTCCTTGTGCTCGGCCGCTGCCTCACCCTTCACAGCAGGGACAGCTGGTGGTTGTGACGAGCTCGAGGCCGGCTTCTCTTTTTCCGGCATGCCCTCCTTGTCACGCCCGTCGGATGCTTGCGAGCCTGTTCCTATCGGCCAGCACATGAGCAGACTGAGAACAATCACCCGTTGAAATTTCATGGCCATCACGCAAGCCCTCCCCCTGGGACCTATCCCCGTGAATATATCTTCTGTGGAGTGTAGCGAGGCATTGTAACCCGCTCTCGAGGTTCTGTCATCTGCGTGGAGCTCAGAGCCCCCCCTGATTCTCAGGGGGGGCTGCCGGCATGTCAGACCTCAAACTGGGCGAGTATCTGCAACGGTGTGACGAACGGCGCAGCAGTCTGCTACGCGGCAAAAGAGCCGCGCGAAGGAACGACCAGGGTCTGTGCGTGCGACTTGTAGAAGCTGAACAACCACGCGCTCGCAGCAGTCATGAGGAGAATAAGACTAATACCTCCAAGGCACGTCGCCGGACCAATAGTATCAGCCGCCCATCCAAAACCAGCCATTCCGGCCATCGATGCGGCCATACCCCCCGTTGCGAAGCTCGTAAAGACTCGACCGAGGAGATGCGTCGGCGTCAACTCCTGAAGCATGGTCCACACCAGCGGGGTAAACATGGCTGTGCTGCCTCCGATCACTGCGATCAGCGCCCCCGCAGCGACTGGAGCATCGAGAAACCCGAGCGCCGCGACGGCAAGCCCACCGATGGCTAACGCGCCGGACATAAACCGCAAACGCCACGAGACATCTCCCTGCGTCACCGACGTCAGACTGAGAGACGCCAGCAACATCCCCACGCCGAGAGCCGACCACAACCAACCAAGTTGGACCGGCCCCACACCCAGAACCTCCTTGGCAAACACAGGCAATAGAAAAATGAAAGCACTGATACCGACGCTATACAGCGTGGCCGTCAACATCAGCATCAAGACCGTCTTCTGCTCAACAAACACGAACCGGAAACCTGCCAGCAAGTCACTGGTAATACCGCCCGTCAACCCATTGCCGGCTACGCGGTTACGATTAAGCGTTTCATGGACCTGAATGGGAAACAAACACAACGCCGAGAAGAAAAACGTCGCTGCATCGACATACAGGACGTTTTGTGCCCCGATGAGAGCAATCCCCAGTCCGCTCACGGCTGGACCGACGAGCAATCCCACGTTCGTCGTGGTTTGCATGAGTGCGTTGGCCGCCACCAACCGATCCTTTGCGACGATCAATGGAACAGCGGAGGTCAAGGCCGGCCCGAAGACCGTTGAAAAGATCGCTGTGGCAAATACCAACACATAGAGCCGATCAAGCGTCAAGGCCTCCATTGCGTAGAGCAATGGGATCAGGAGAACCATCAAGGTCCGAAGAAGGTCCACCCCGATCATGACCGGTTTTTTCCGGACGCGATCTAAATACACGCCGATCAGCGGCCCAAACAGCAAGGGAGGAAGCGTCTGTAGCAGCCCCACTACCGTCATCTTGAGTGCCGACCCGGTCATCTCATAGACAAACCAGAGCAATGCCACCTTATTGAGACTATCGCCGATTTGAGAGATCGTCTGACCGGCGAACAGAAATCCGAAATTTCTCGTTTTGACTAACTCCCACCCATGGCCACGGCGAGCGGGAGAGTGAGTCTCTTGTGAGTCAATGACTGCATCAGACATGTCGGCCCCCTCCGTTCGCTTTATGCGCGGCAGCTTGCACGGCTACGCCTTCAAGAATTCGTTCGTACAACGCGACATAGTCACGCGCCATCCGGTCGGCAGTAAACCGTTCGTCGAACGCCGCTCGACAGTGTCGGCGCTCTAGGAGGGGTACCTGTCCCACCGCCTCGACCATCTCATCCACGGTTTCACACACGAAGCCGGTTGACCCATGATCGATGATTTCTGGAATGGATCCCCGTCGATACGCCAACACCGGCGTTCCGCAGGCAAGCGCTTCGATCAACACCAGACCGAAGGGTTCCGGCCAATCATAAGGACAGACCAACGCCATGGCGTTTCCAACAAAGTCGTTCTTTTCAGCATCGGATATCTCGCCGACAAACTCGATCAGCGGGTGATTGAGCAACGGTTCGACGGCGGCCTCATAGTACACACGATCCGCAGGGTCGACTTTGGCTGCCATTTTCAATGGAATACCGGCCCGCTTCGCGATTTCAATCGCCTGATCCGGGCGCTTTTCAGGGGAAATCCGGCCAAGAAACGCCAGATACCCCTCACTCTTCGGATGGAAGCTGTAAAGATTGCGTGGCAGTCCATGGTGGATGGTCCCAGCCCAGTTGGCCCAAGGGAGCGGTCGGCGCTGGGAGGCTGAAATGGAGACCAGAGGCATTTCGATGAACTCGCGAAAGACCGGCTCTAGCTCCGGAAGATCCAGGCGCCCATGGAGAGTGGTCACCATGGGAACCGCATTTCGACGTGCCACCGGAAACCCAAGAAAATCGAGATGGGAGTGTACGATGTCGAAGTTTCCGCTCACGCCAAGTGCTCGCTCCTGCTGCATAATCAGCGGAGCATCTCGATTGAAAATCCCGGTGTTCAACCGAAGCGCCTGCGGGCAAATCGCCTCAAGCTTGGCAGTTGTTTCCGAATCGCCGCTGGCAAACAGTGTCACATCATGCCCCATTGCGACCAGCTCTTCCGTAATGTACGACACAATTCGCTCCGTCCCACCATACAGTTTAGGCGGAACGCTTTCCCACAGCGGTGACACCTGCGCGATTCTCATGTCTTGTCCTTTCTTACACGGATCATCGACTGGATAACTGAGTCATCCGTCAATGTGTGAGGTGAAATAGAGACCGGGTTGATTGTCCGAAATAGAAGTTCGATCTGTTGTGTATTCATGAACCGCACATCATCCGCTGCTTCCCCTGACTCATGAAGGTCATGTTACTCAGCACCTCTTTACAGACTCAACGGACAAAAGTTCATGAGCTCAGAGCCAATATGTCCACTTTGGGATGACTTGACTCCTCGTCGGTCGCATGGTTGGTCACATGACGATCTCCGTGAGACGTCAACGTGACGGTCACGACGAGCATCGACTTAGTGATTCAGTCGAGCCTCTTTGATGATCTTGTCCCCTTTGATTTGCTCCAAGAAAAGATCCGGGGGGACCGGGGGGGGAATGATCTGTACTTCTTGCCAGCCTTCGTTCAAGGATCCTTTATGCCCTTTCATCCCATTCACCCACTGATCGATACTCTCTTGACTCGTCCCTTCGCTGAAGGTAACCCAAAAGAGAAACGGTTGCGCCTGCGCGTTCTGACGGCTATCGGCGACGGGCACGAGTTGATGTTTTCTGGCAACATCAGCCTCACGCGCCACCACACGCTCCGGATTCTGCTCAACAGCTTTCGCGACATGCGCGATCGCCATTTGCAATTTGGCCGTCAATGTTCGGTTGTGCTCCTCCAGACCGGCGATTTGCTTGGATAAACGCTCGTTGTCTGCGGCGAGACCATGAATCGCTGTTTCAAACTGCTCTTGATCCACTACCCCTCTGCCGACAGGAAGCTGGACCGGACGATCTGCCTCACGCTCAGTGCTCTCCTGCCTCTTCTCTATCTCTTCCTTCACCATCACGACACTGGATGCCACAGACTCCTGCGTAGACGAAAGTCTGGCCATGGTTTGGTGGAGCAACGTCATTCCTTTCTCTTGAGACTGGAGCGCGTCTCCCACCTTCGTTTGCATCAACCTCAACTCACGGAGTTGCTTCGCCAACTGCTCTACTTCGGCGATGGAGGCCGTACGAAGCGCTTCTGCCTGCGCAGTCGGTGCCACAATATGCTCTGGTGCGATCCAGATCATGACACGGTCAGCCACGAGGCCGATGACGGCAGTCGCCAAGAGCACTTGCGTAAAGGCTACCGTTCGGATTCCATACGCCATTGTGGACGCCGGACGCCGGACCATCCATCTGTCCGCAACGTCGGCGAGGAGGGTCCAGGCTCGATTCCAGAAACTTGGGGCCGGAATGAACACCGCCCTGAGCGACCCGCCCTGCACCGTATTTTGCACGCAGAGTTCGACCGTATCGGCTGAAAACTGCACCCGAGCCGTCCGAAACCCAGACTCGGGAGCGACCAGCCCGCCCAGCAACTGCCCGTCTTCAGTCCGAAGTTGTACCGTTTCAATATGATCGACACCGTGCACATGCAGTGTCGCCTCGATCTCCGCTCCTTTCAGTTCACCCACGCGCCGCTCATTGACATACACCTGTATAGGATCCAACAGGCCACGAACTGAGTGGCTCGGTCGTTCACTCCTCAAGTCAAGGAGTTGCGATCGATAGAGTTCCAGATCCTCTTCCTGAACCATATATCCTCCTCCGCTCCTCTTTACTATTTGACGTATTCACGAGGACACGACAACCGTGGGACAGCAGAGCCTCAGTCTTTACGGCCGCACCTGCAACTCCAAACGCGGTTTTTCAGCAGACGACTCGCTCGATCCCAATCCCCAGGCCGTCTGCATGCAGTCCAAACAGAGCGCCAAATGCCAAATCCGATAATCGCACCCGTATCCCTGAGAGAACATCTCGCTCCATTGTGATCGTGATAGACAGGGATAGTGATCCGGTTCGCTTTTTCGATAATGCCCCTGTGCCACGCGGATCAGCCGCTCGGCCTCGCTGTTGAACCGCTGCCGCTGTCGCTGCCGCTGGCTCTCCAGTTCCACCAGCTCAGCCTTCGTCAACCCCATCTCATCCATCGTGCGCTGCCAGCCGCTCTCACGCCACCGACGAAAGTTCTTATAGATGCGTTGGCTCTCAAGCCCATTGAGCCCGGTGACGGCGATGACATCCCCTGCACCCCAC
>JAHBWO010000134.1 GCA_019636945.1 Nitrospira sp.
ACCGGCTGCTCGCGGTGGATAGGGGTAACCATGAGCGGGTTTCCATCAGCATTGTATGCATGAAACGGAACTATTGACCTTGCTCGGGGTCGGTTTTCTTCTTGGCCTGCGCCATGCCCTCGATACCGATCATCTTGCGGCGGTCTCGACCGTGCTGGCTGAGCGGCCTTCGCTCCTGGCATCGGGCGCCGTTGGATTGTGGTGGGGTATCGGTCATACCCTGACACTGCTCCTCGTCGGATCGGTTGTGCTCGCCTGGGGACTACACATTCCTGAAGAATTTGAAATGATCGCCGAATCAGGGGTCGCCTTGCTCCTGATCATTCTCGGTGGGACGCTCGCCGGAAAACTCTATCGCGAACGATGGCATGTCCATAGCCATCACCATGACGGCGAGCGACATGTCCACTTCCATAGCCATCAACGACAAGAAGGTCACGGTCATCGACATTGGATAGTAGACTCGATCCGTCCGCTCTGTATCGGGATGGCACATGGGTTGGCCGGATCAGCGGCACTGATGCTGATGATTCTCGCGACGACGACCGATGTGACGTCGGGACTTTTATCAATTCTAATTTTTGGTCTCGGCTCGATTATGGGCATGATGATGATCGGGTTGACGATCAGCGTTCCAGTCATCTACTCGCGCTCGATCAATCAGCGACTGTTCATGGGCGTGCAAGGGGTGGCCAGTTTCGCCAGCGTGTCGGTTGGCCTCTGGATGTTGGTTACGTTGGCATTGGCGGCTACGGGGCATTAAGCTTCGAGCGTACCTGCATAAGAGTCAGGAATAATAGGTTGGTTGTGGGGTGTGTGGTTGCTGGTGTTTACAGTGAGTGTGGATAGAGATCAGGTTTTTTCTTGTTGGGACTAAGGGGATTCCTGAATTCGTGTCGAAAAGTATTCGCGTATATATCGTTGCGAATCCGATCATTACGGAAAGCTGAAGCATGCCTATTTCTGGCGCATGCTCGCAAGCATCCTTTAGGGTTGTGCTAGAAGGTGGTATAGTCAGGGTTTGTGTCGTGAGTATTCAATACTAATTTGTCCGTGAGAGAGGAGGAGCTATGCGTTTAAGTCCGAGAGAGCAGGACAAGCTGATGATTTACGTGGCGGGGCAGCTCGCGACCGACCGCAAGAAGCGCGGTCTCAAGCTTAACCACCCGGAGGCGGTCGCGTACCTGACTGCGGCGGTGTTGGAGGGAATCCGGGATGGAAAATCTGTGGCGGAGCTCATGACCTACGGGACTCAGTTGTTGTCTCGTAAGGATGTGATGCCTGGTGTGCCGGAGATGATCCGTGAATTCCAGGTTGAGGGGACGTTCCCCGATGGAACCAAGCTCGTGACGGTTCACAATCCGATACCGTAAATCCGTAGGAGCCTCAACGAAGGGTTGCATATCAACCAGGAATGAAGAAGGAGTGATGTGACATGAAAATGAACGAGTCACAAGGTGCTGGAGAGGACAAAGAAAAGGAAGTGGCTTCCGAGAAAGCCGGGCCGTCCCGGCGCCAGTTTCTCGCGAACAGCGGACGTGTGGCGGCAGGAATTGGGGCGGTCTCGCTATTGGGATGCGCGAGCCAACAGGGAGTCGTGCATGCTGCGAATGAATCGTTGATCACCAAGGTCAGCGGAACAGGAGGAGCCAAGATGAAAAAAGTGGACGCGCCACAGAGATCGAAAGAGGCGTTGGCCGCAGCGGTCAGGGCTGAGTTGAACGCCCCGATCATCCCTGGTGAGATCATGACGGTGGCGGGCGATATCGATATGTTGAAAGGGCGCGAGACCAAGGACGTGACGGTCAAGAATCTAGGCGATCGCCCGATCCAGGTCGGCTCGCACTGTCACTTCTTCGAGTCCAATCGTGCGCTCAAGTTCGATCGTGAACAGGCGTTCGGATTCAGGCTGGCTGTTCCGGCCGGTACGGCAGTCCGCTTTGAACCGGGCGAAGAAAAGAAAGTGACGCTCGTGGCACTGGCCGGGAATCGGCTGATGCAGGGCGTCAACGGATTGACCGAAGGGCTGTTGGATGATCCGAAAGTCAAAGCCAAGGCTGTTGGACTCGCCGCTGATCGCGGATTTGGAAAAGGAGGCGCACGGTGAAAATTTCACGCAAGCAATATGCATCTCTGTACGGACCTACGACCGGCGATCGCGTCCGACTGGCTGATACGGACTTGATCATCGAAGTCGAGGAAGATCGGACCGTTCCTGGTGAAGAAGCCGTCTTTGGCGGCGGGAAAACCATTCGTGACGGCATGGGGCAGTCCGCTCGCGCGACCAGCACCAGTGGTCAGCTCGACTGTGTGATCACGAACGCCCTCATCCTTGACTACACCGGGGTCATCAAGGCTGACATCGGTATTAAGGACGGCCGGATTGTCGGGATCGGTAAGGCGGGGAACTCTGATCTCATGGCTGGTGTGACGCCAGGCATGGAAATCGGCCCAGGGACGGAAGCGATTTCGGGCGAAGGCAAGATCATTACGGCCGGTGGCATCGATACGCACATCCACTTCATCTGCCCCCAACAATGCTGGGAAGCATTGTCTGCCGGGTTGACCACGATGATCGGGGGAGGAACTGGTCCTTCAAGCGGAACCAGTGCGACGACCTGTACACCTGGTCCCTGGAACATCCATCGGATGTTGGAAGCGTCGGAAGGCATTCCCATCAATCTTGGATTCTTGGGGAAGGGCAATGCATCACGACCTGAAGGGTTGAATGAGCAGATTGAAGCCGGCGCCATCGGGTTGAAGCTGCATGAAGATTGGGGCACCACCCCAAAGGCTATCGATACCTGCTTGAGCGTGGCTGATCGGTATGATGTGCAGGTGGCTATCCACACCGATACGCTCAATGAAGCCGGGTATATCGAGGATACGATTAAGGCGATCAAGGGAAGAACCATCCATAGCTTCCATACGGAAGGCGCAGGCGGTGGTCACGCACCGGACATCATCAAGATTTGCGGTGAGCCGAACGTGTTGCCGTCTTCAACCAATCCCACGATGCCGTTTACGGTCAATACGATGGACGAGCATCTGGACATGTTGATCGTGTGTCACAATTTGAACCCACGGATTCCTGAAGACGTCGCGTTTGCGGAGTCCCGTATTCGACGTGAAACCATTGCCGCGGAAGATATCCTGCATGACTTGGGTGCGATCAGCATCATGTCATCGGACTCGCAGGCCATGGGTCGAATCGGCGAAGTCATCACCAGGACCTGGCAAACGGCGCATAAAATGAAGGCCCAGCGGGGGCATCTCACGCCGGTCGGCGGGAGGGATTCCGGCCAGAACGATAACTTCAGAGCGAAGCGCTATGTGGCCAAGTACACGATTAATCCGGCCATCACGCATGGCATTGCCCATGAGGTTGGCTCGATCGAAGTCGGAAAGATCGCGGACCTCGTCGTCTGGAAGCCGGAGTTTTTCGGAGTAAAACCCGAGATGGTCTTGAAAAACGGATTTATCGCACAGGCTCAGATGGGTGATCCGAATGCATCGATCCCCACTCCTGAACCGACCATCAGCCGACCGATGTTCGGTGCGTTTGGCCGTGCATTAACGAGCACGAGCTTTACCTTCATCTCGCAGGCGGCTATGGACCATGAAATTCCAAAGCGGCTTGGTCTGCAGCGACGGGTGGCGGCAGTCAAGAACTGCCGGAATATCGGGAAGCGCGATCTTAAGCTGAATGATGCGCTTCCAAAAGTAGAAGTTCATCCGGAGACCTACATTGTGACCGCGGACGGTGTGCCGCTCACTTGTGAGCCGGCCATTGTGTTGCCGTTGGCACAACGGTATCAATTGTTCTAACCGACAAGACAGCCGGTTCGACTATCAATCTGGAATCACGGTAGTCGGCCGGCTGTTATTGTTTTTCGCTTGTGCACCATGAATACCCCCGCATTGCTTGAAGGGTTACGGTTCGTCGATACGTTTTTTCCCTCCGGAGGCTACGCCTTTTCCTCAGGGCTGGAAGCAGCGGTACAGGGCGGAGCCGTCAAAACGTCTGATCAGCTGACCAAATACGTTGAAGATTTACTGCGTGGAGGAATGAGCCGCCGGGAAGTGCTTGCCGTCAAGCAGGCAAATCGTGCGGCTTCGAAGGGATCGCTGGAGAGTGCGGTCCATATCGATCGAATGCTCGAGGCGACCAAGCTCGGCCGTGAATCGCGCATGGCCAGTCGCCAGATGGGGCGACAAGTGATCAGGGTTGCGGCGGATCAGATTCGCGCCAAGTCGATCTTGAACGAATATCGTGATGAGGTGGAAGCCGATCGCGCACCGGGACATCTCGCGGTGACGTTTGGGCTCACCATGGGATCTTGCGGGTGGAACCCGGAAGAAACGGCCGGCGCCTTCTTGTACCAAACGGCTGTGGGGTTCATCTCGTCGGCGATGAGACTGAGTCCCATCGGTCAACATGAGGGACAGCGTATCCTGGGCGAATGGCTTCCATTGATTGAACGGATCAGTCGGGAGGTCGACCTCGATACGGCCATGAGCTCATGGTCACCGATCCAGGATATTTATGCGATGCGTCATGGGTCTCTGGAGTGGAGACTGTTCAGAAGCTAAGAACGTATGACTGATGGCTTATAGCAGGAAAGGAGAGAGACCGATTGATTCTGGCCCATGTGCCATCGGCAATCGGCTCTTCGTTTGTCTATGCATGATCTGAATCGTGAACATAATCACAATTGGACTCCGACTCAGGCCAGGAAACAGGGCATTCCGGTCATCGGTATCGGCGGCCCCGTCGGATCGGGGAAAACCGCGCTGGTGGAAGCCCTGTGTCAACGGCTGCGCGATCGCTTCAGCCTCGCGGCCGTGACCAACGATATTTTTACGAAAATCGACGCCGAGATTTTGACCAAGCGTGCCGCGCTTCCGGTCGATCGGATTCTTGGCGTGGAAACCGGGGGCTGTCCCCATACGGCGATCCGTGAGGACGCGTCTCATAACCAGGAAGCCATAGATGATCTGCTGCGCCGGCATCCGGACGTGGAGTTGATCTTCTTGGAAAGCGGCGGGGATAATCTCGCGGCCACGTTCAGCCCGGAACTGGTGGATTATGTCATCTATGTGATTGATGTGTCGGGCGGTGACAAGATTCCACGGAAGGGTGGACCGGGGATCACGCGCTCTGATTTCCTCGTCATCAACAAGATGGATTTGGCACCGCATGTGCGCGCCGATCTCTCCGTCATGGATCGAGATACCCGCAAGATGCGCGGTGAACTTCCCTTTGCCTTTACCAATATCCTGTCCGGGGAAGGAATGGATGCGGTTGTGGCGTGGGTTGAGCAGCGTATCCCGCAACGAGTCAAGCGTTCATGACCACGCCGACGCGACAGGGACAACGGAAGAGGACGGCTCGGAAAACAGGCACGTCTCAACCAAGGACCTCGTCCCGGGCAAGCACATCCGCCAAGACGAAAAAAGCGCCTGGACGGTTCGCGACAGAATTAGTCGGGCGGGTCGGCGAGCTGAAGCTGAACTATACGAAGCTCGATCATCGCACGGTGATCTCTCATTCGTATTTCACCACGCCCTGGAAACTGCTGCCTCCCATCTATCTCGATGATACGGGAGCGGCCTACACGTTGCTGGTCAATCCATCCGGTGGTCTGGTCGGGGGAGACCATCTCTCCATCGACATGACAGTAGAGCAGAGTGCGCATGTCCTGATTTCCGCGCCCTCTGCCAACCGGGTGTATCGAACTGAAGGTCCGGTCTCTGATCAGCATGTCGTCATCGCGGTCGAGCCCGACGCAATTCTCGAATGGTTTCCAGAACATACGATTCCCTTTGCCGGATCTCGGTTTCGGCAGAGCCTCCGGGCCACGGTTGGGCCTGGCGCGACCCTCTTTTTGTGGGATGCGCTTGCCTCAGGCCGCATTGCCAGGGAAGAACGGTGGGCCTTTACCGATCTGGAAAACGAAATCCTAATCACGACAGCCAACGGGAATTCGCTGCTCGAGCGATATGTCCTTGATCCGGCCACGGACTTAGGGAGGGTCGGTCTGGCCGAAGAATGGGATTATGTGGCCTCGTTCTACGTGGTGAACGACGCGCTGGCCCCGGAGGTCTGGACCGGATTGGAATCGACCATTGCGGCGCTCTTGGATACTAAGCCCGGAGCCGTATTAGGCGGCGTATCAACCCCACCGGTACCAGGCCTCGCCGTCAAGCTATTGGCCAGAACCGCACCGGACCTCTTGGCGATGATGGAGGCCTTATGGGCAGCCGCTCGCGAAGCTGTGTTGAAACTCCCGCCGGTATCATTGCGAAAGTACTAACCAGAGATACAAGCCTGCAGTCTCATTCAGGTCAAGGTTGAGACTGAGGTTACGAAAATCTGAACTTTCTTAACCTTGCCCTTAGCCTGTTTGATTTCCCCTGCGGTCTTTTCCCGCATCCTCACTATAGATTTGAAGCCTGAGGATCCGCTGCATTCGCTGTCCGAAGGGACCAGGCTAACCCCAGGAGGGAAAGCGTGAAGATCACCCACTTCGATGGGTCGAAGTTATACCAGAGGGGACCATTGCGGTAGTCGGTTGGATGGGTGTGGTGGTAATTGTGGTAACCCTCACCAAAGGTCAGCAGGGAAACTGCCCAGCTGTCTCGGCTTGAATCCGCTTGGCCATGGGGTTGGTTTCCCCACAGATGGCAGACTGAGTTGATACAAAACGTCGAATTCAGTACGGCAAAGGTTCGTCCGATACCGGCCAACATAAAGCAACTCATCCCCCCGATCCAGCCGTTGTAGAGACAGCCCACGAGGAACGGAAATGCCAATCCTGAAAGGAAGATGAGGGTATAGTATCGGTGTTGCCACATCACGACCGGATCCTGCCGAAGCCTGGTCGCATATTTTTCGTCCGAGTACTTCTTGTCAGCAAAGAGCCACCCACAGTGGCTGTGCCAGAACCCAAGCTTGGCGTTGTATGGGTCGGCATCTTGGTCGCAGGCCGCGTGGTGGCGGATGTGATCGGCCCCCCACTTGAGTGCGGACTGTTGAAGCGCCCATCCTCCGGCGATGAGTAAGACAGCCTTGACTCCATCAGGGCAGCTGAAGCTGCGGTGCGAGATAAGGCGGTGGTACCCCACGGTAATGCCTAATCCCGTGACCACATAGAGGAGAGCGAACATTGTCCAATCGAACCACGTGTATCCATAGAGGAACCCAAATAGCGGTACCCCGATCACGGCGGTGCCCACGATAATGCTGAAGAGCATCACCGTCACATAAACTGGGTAGGTCCGTTTGAGTCCGCTGGTAGGGACAGTTGACGCGATCATTGTGGTCTACGCGGGGGATGTGGCATGAGTCGTAGGTTCACCTAGGCGTGTAACTTCCGACAAATGTACCAGGACGATGTGGAAATAGCTACTCTGGATGGCCCATTGAGGTCCCTCTTGTTTCGGTTGACAGCGGACGGTAAGATTTCATATACATACTCGGTCTATCTAGACTCGTCAGAGTGTGATCGATGGTATGAGTTAGGGTCTGACTCAGAAAAGCTTTGGTGAATGAAAACCAGAGAGACAGGTCAGTTCGGAGGCAGGATGTTCGTTAATTACAAGGAGGCAGTCCAATGAAGAGTGCGTTATCAATGATGTTTGGTGTAGCAGCCGTCGCCTTGGTCGCGGCGCCTCTCACCTCGTATGCGGGTGGAACGATTGCGGGGAAGGTGACATTTGCCGGCAAGGCGGAGAATAAGGAATTCCTCTTCTCCAAGTTCCCGAACCCGAAGTTCTGTCCCCAGATTCCTGACAAGAGCAAGGTGGATGGCGACAAGCGGTTCTTGAAGCAGATCGAAGTTGCGAAGGACGGTGGATTGAAGGGTGCTGTCGTGGCCGTGGTGGACATTGAGGATAAGGCCTGGATGGACGGCTATGCCGGAACGGAAGTTGTGGCAGCGTTCTGCGATTTTCAGCCGTTCAGTGGCGTGGTGGTGAATACCCGCCCATTCAAAGTTGAAAACACCGATGCCGATGCCGATGATCCTAAGTCCGTGGCCGGTGTGCTGCACAATCCCCATAGCTTTACCGTGAAGGGGAGCTCTTCAGCGACTGGTTTCAACATCGGTCTCGCAAAGAAGGGTGATAAGTTGGACAAGCCGGTGACCTTCCGTGGCGGTGCCGAGAAGGAAGGATACTTCCGCTTACAGTGCGACCAGCATGAGTTCATGCAATCCTTCTTCCTCCCGGTGTCGAACGCCCACTTCGCCGTGGCGAAGGACGATGGGTCATTCGAGATCAAGGATGTGCCGGCCGGTAAGCACAAGGTGGTGGCCTGGCATCCATTCGCTGGTAAGGCCAAGAAGATTGAGTTTGATGTCGATGTGACCGACGGCGGAACCGCCAAACTTCAGGCTGAAATCAAGTAAGCCGGTTTCATCGATGTGTTCTTGACGGGCAGCGGAGCAATCCGCTGCCCGTCGTGTTTGTAGCCCATTTCCCTCTCCCCCACAGCAGACCTTCTGCACAGGTTCAGGGTTTTCTCCGTCTCCGCTCTTTGATGTGATACATAGTGTGGGCATGACCGGATTGGCCTAGTGAGAGGGGCGGTTCATGACCTTCCATCCCCTCGTGGCCGGAGGTGTGGATCACGTGCTGCGACGAACGAGGCTTGCTCTCCCGCTGCTCCTTGTCTCCATTCTTCTGTCCAATGCCTCCTGCTCCGTCATTGATGGGGCGTTCTCCGTACTCAAGGGGACCTTTTCGGTTGCCAAGACCGGCTATCGTGTTGTGAAAAAGACGGTTAAAGGTACGATCTGGGTGGTGAGCGGAGCATATGAGTTGACGAAGGGGGCGACCAGGCTGGTCTATCACATCGGGAAATTTACCTTTGACGTGGTTCAGGCTCCATTGGAGTATCCCTTGATCCGAGATGATATTGAGACCATCGATGGACTTCCGGTGAAAGAGGCGATTCGGCTGGGGCGGGTCAAGGCGGCGCCCTACACCGTCAAGGGCCAGCGGTACGTGCCGATGACCATGGCGAATGCACAGACGTACGAGGAAACGGGCTTGGCCTCGTGGTATGGGGAGGAAACCAGGCGTCTGCCGGGCGGCCACATGACGGCCAACGGCGAGCTGTTCAATCCCAGCGCACTGACGGCAGCGCATAAATATTTGCCGCTGCCGATCCATGTGCAGGTGACGAATCTGGAAAACGGCAAGTCGATTGTTGTCCGAGTGAATGACCGAGGTCCCTTTCCCAGCGATCACAACCCCGACTCCGGGACGCGAATCATCGATCTCAGCCGAGGCGCCGCCGAGCAACTAGGGTTTGTCGACCAGGGTACCGCCAGGGTTCATGTGGAAGTGATCCAACTGGAAGAGGCATGACGGGTGGTGTGTTCCCCGATGACTACCGTTTCACCAACGCCAGTCCTTTAGTGGTTTCCAGGGAGACTTCAAAGTAATCGGGTTAGCCTCAAGCGGCAGATTCCCCGCCTTGTCTTTTCGTTTCTGATCTAGGTAAGATCCTATGTTTCTGGGCTATTTTCTCTGTCCAAGAGGGGTAGTGTGTCTCGAGAACTCTCACTCGCGGAAGTCTTCCAGCTGGGTTACTACTGGGAGACCAAGATTTTACTCACAGCCGTGAAGCTGGATGTCTTTTCGGCCATCGATGAACGGCCGAAATCCGGTCAGGACATTGCTGGACGACTGCAGGTCGATCCTTCTACCCTGGGCCTTCTCTTAAATGCGCTGGTCGCGATGAAGCTGCTGACGAAAGAAGCGGAGTTGTACGGGAACTCATCGATTGCGATCAAGTATTTGGTCCGGTCGTCGCCGCAATATGTCGGCCATTTGCTGCTCTTACACGATGCAGAGTGGAACAACTGGGGCAAACTGGAAGAGACGATTCGTACGGGGAAGCGGACGGTGGATCGCCATGTGTTCGAGACTGATCCTGAGTTGGGTAGCCATGTGCTGGCGGTACTGAATCGTATTGGCCAGCAGAGTGGCCCTGATTTGGCCAAGCGGTTGAAGTTGGCTGGGCGTGAACGGATGTGTGATCTGGGCGGTGGCGCCGGGACGAATGCGATTGCGTTCTGCCAGGTCTATCCCGACCTGCATGCGACGGTGTTCGACCTTCCGGAAACGCTGAAACTGACGGAAAAAATAGTGAAAGAGGCGGGGCTAGAATCACGGATCGCTCTGCACCCCGGTGACTTCAATCGAGATCCGCTCGGCGGACCCTACGATGTGGCCCTGATGTCGGATATTCTACATTATCAAACCTTTGATATGAATCAGGATCTGGTCAAGAAGGTCTATGACGCTCTAGCGCCGGGCGGGCGGTTGGTCATTAAGGATCGATTCTTGGACGAAGCCGGGACAGGCCCAGCCTGGACGACGGCCTTTGCCGTCCACATTCTCGTCAACACTCAGAAGGGGAGCTGCTTCCAAGCCAGTGAAGCGATGCAATGGCTCCATACTGCAGGGTTCGGCTCTGTGGTGGAACTGGAGAAGACGGCGGTGGTGCAGGGGGTGAAATCGCGTGAAACGTGAAGCGTGTGACCCAACGGTTTCGAGTTTCATGTTTCAGGTTTCAAACGGTAGGCTTCGGCACAACATGAAACTTGGGACTTGAAACTTGAAACGGTTTACCAAGGCAACGAGAGACAGTACGAAGGACTATTACGGTGGATTGGTTACGAGAACCAGGGTTCTTTGGGACTCATGCAACGGTCGGAGCGGATCTCAGTCAGCTGATGGCCACGCTCTTTACCGGACTCTTTGTCATCGGATGGTTTCAGGCACGCAAGCGAAAGGCCGATGCGCATCATTGGCTGATGTTGGGCGGCATGATCGCCATGTTGAGCTTCTTTGTCGCGTACTATCTCTTTCGGCAGCTTGGGGTTCTGGCTTTTGAGGGCAAGGAAGGGTTCGGCGGCTCACAATCACTGTATGACTACGTCTTCATCCCGGTACTGACCCTGCACATTATCCTGGTCATCATCGGGCTGATCATGGCGGTGTACATGATGGTGTTGGGGTTTCGTTCTCAACAATTCATCGACGGGGTGCGGTCGCTCCGAGAGTCACGGCTCATGACCACGTGGAAGAAGATCGGAATCGTGTTCGGGGTTGTGGCCGTGATCGTATTGGGGTTGTTTTTTTCGCGCGTGGCAACCGCCGGATTTTCGATGCGCAAGATGGAGGTTTACCTGATCTTCCTTGCACTCGTCGCCTTTGTGTTTGCGATTGAGATGACGATCCAGCGAATCTGGCCGGACGGCGCACGGCGGCATCGGGCGTTGGGCCGATTCACGATGGTCATCTACTGTGTGCTCTTTATGACCGGAAGTTTCACCTATACGATGTTATACATCTTGTATCCAGGCAAGATCGGATAACCCGATGAACAGCCCCTTACTTTTCACCTTTCACCCCTCACGAGAGAGATCGTGCTGACCTGCGGTTGTGGTCGCTGGATGCATACCGAGGGGATTGAGGAACGTGGC
>JAHBWO010000135.1 GCA_019636945.1 Nitrospira sp.
TTGGGCCAATTCGGCTCTCGCACGCGCGACGCTCGCCCGCGCCATATCCAGATTGCTTGCGGCCTGTTCCCGACGAGCCTTGAACGGCTCCGGGTCAATGACCGCCACAATATCCCCGACCTTGACGCGCGAATTGAAATCGGCGTGCAGGCTCTTGATCATGCCCGATACTTGCGTCCCCACCTGGACGGATACCACGGGATTGATCGTCCCGGTCGCACTGACGACTGAAATCACCTGCCCACGCTCAACCGGCGCCGTTCGGTATCGAACAGGGGGCTTCCGCTCCCCGTTGAAAAAGACATAGCCTCCGATGCCGACACCGACGGCTAACACGCTAAGAATCAATCCAATTCGTCGCATACATCACACACGTTCGCACGAAGACATCTTGTTATCCTATCAGGAAGACTGCCAAGAATCACGTTTCCTCCGTCACGAGACACATGATCATTCCGGCACACCGATTCAACTCGGTACGCAGGTGGACTGTCACGGACCAATGGAATGAACGCACGCCCAGCGGGAAATCCGAACACGGGAGGATCAGGAAGGAACGATCACCGGCTACCTTGCCAAGAAATGCTCCAAAAATGTGGTCGAAACATGGCCCTTCTGAAAATCAGGGTCATCAAGGATTCGGCGATGAAGCGGGATCGTCGTCTTGATCCCCTCAATCACGAATTCGCCCAGGGCTCGCCGCATCCGCGACATCGACTCTTGTCGATCACGACCATGGGTAATCAGCTTCGCAATCATCGAATCGTAATGCGGCACAACGATCGAGCCTGACTCCATCGCAGAATCCACTCGCACGCCGAATCCTCCCGGGGGACTGTATTTGGCGATGGTTCCGGGAGACGGGGTAAACTTCTCAGGATCTTCGGCATTGATGCGGCACTCCAGACTGTGGCCGGTGAGCACGACGTCTTGTTGGCGCAGCGAGAGCGGATGTCCGGCTGCAAGCCGAATCTGTTCCTTGATCAAATCGACACCCGTCACCATTTCAGTAATCGGATGCTCCACTTGAATACGGGTATTGACCTCCATGAAGTAAAAGTTTCGTTCCTTATCCAGAAGAAACTCCACCGTCCCGACATTGCGATAGTGCGCAGCCTTGACGGCTTCCACCGCCACTCGCCCGATCTCTCGACGAAGCTTGTCGTCGACGACAGGGGATGGGGTTTCCTCGACCAGCTTCTGATGCCGCCGCTGGATGGAGCAGTCACGTTCCCCGAGATGAATCACCCGGCCCTGCTGATCAGCCAAGACCTGCACTTCGATATGGCGCGGTTCCAAAAAATAGCGTTCAAGATACACCCCGTCGTTTCCAAACGTCGATTTGGCCTCAGCTTGAGCGGCTTGAAAGGCTCGTCCCAGGTCTTCGGCTCGATTCACGACCCGCATCCCACGACCTCCCCCACCAGCCGTGGCTTTGATGATAACCGGAAAGCCGATCTTCTGGGCAGCCTGTAACGCCTCTTCCTCACTCCGCACTTCCCCTGGACTTCCTGGAGTGACGGGGAGCCCTCGTTTCGCAACGATCTCTCGGGCTTTTGCTTTATCCCCCATCATGGCGATATTCTCAGAGCTTGGCCCAATGAACTTGATCCCGATCGATTCACACACTTCGGCAAAATGGGCGTTTTCTGAGAGAAACCCATACCCGGGATGAATCGCATCGACTCCGGTAATCTCCGCCGCGCTCAGGACATTAGGAATATTCCGATAACTCAGCGCGGAATCGGCCGGTCCGACACAGACTTTTTCATCAGCCGCCCGGACATGCATCGCAAGGGCATCCGCCTCGGAATGAATCGCGACGGTCTGAATACCGAGCTCCTTGCACGCGCGAATGACTCGCAGCGCAATTTCTCCACGATTGGCGATCAGCACTTTTTTAAACACGTCTTGGCTCCGACACGATGGAGAGAATCACCGTGAGACTAACCTATGGGGTGGCTTTAGGATCGATGAGGAACAGGGCTTGCCCGTATTCTACCGACTTAGTGTTCTCCACGAAGATCTTCACAATCCGACCATCTAGTTCAGACTCGATCTCATTCATGAGCTTCATCGCCTCAACGATGCAGAGCACTTGGCCCTTCTTAACGATGTCGCCTTCATCGACATAAAAATCCGCATCAGGAGAAGGAGAGCGATAAAACGTCCCAACAATAGGCGAGGTCACCGTCACGAACCCGGCAGTGCCTTCCATCGCAGGTATCGCAGAGGAGACAGCATGCGACGGCTGCTGAGGAACGGTTGGAGCCGACTCCTGATGCACCGCCACCGGAGTCTTTGCCGGAAGCTCATGCCTCAGCCGTATCCGAACACCCTGGTGCTCAAGCTCCAGCTCAGTCAGGTTATTACGCCGAAGAAGATCGATCAGCTCCTGGAGATGTCTGCTGGAACCGATGGGGGGCATGGCTTCACCAAGCGGCGAGCCAGGCCTCTCCGGTAACACGATACGACGCGCTTTTGGCTTTGAGCGACGACCTCTCACCGAACACGCTCCACATAAGATCGCGTACGCGTATCGATTCGAATCACTGTGCCAACCTCCAGATACAGCGGCACCTTGATGGTGGCTCCCGTTTCCACAATGACCGGTTTTGTTCCTCCGGATGCTGTGTCTCCCCGCACACCCGGCTCTCCGTCGACGACCTTGAGTTCAATAAAGTTCGGCAATTCCACCGCAATCGGACGATGCTCATAGATGAGGATCTTGACGACCATGTTTTCTTTCAACAGATCGGCGTTCTCCCCCAATTGACCTTTCTCAAATGTCAGCTGCTCGTAGGTCTCCGTATCCATGAGCGTATAGGCCTCGCCGGCTGCATAGAGAAACTGCATCTCACGTTCTTCAAGATCAGGCTCTTCAAATCGCTCTCCAGATCGAAAGGTACGATCCAGCACATTCCCTGAGAGGTAACTCTTCAACTTGGTACGGACAAATGCCCCACCTTTGCCGGGCTTGACGTGTTGAAACTCAACGATATAGAAAGGTTCCCCTTCAACCATCAGACGGACACCGCCACGAAAATCAACCGTGGAAATCACTCTACACTCCCTTCGATGAAAAGAAACACCCCTCGCCTACCAGTAGGATCACACCAGGTTGGTTCTGCCTCTCACTGCAGGCGAGGCCTCTGGTTTGGAACCCGTCGGCAAGGAGTGAGTGACATGCTCGCATAGTCCACGCAAGGCCAACAAATAGCCGGATGGGCCAAACCCGGATACCTGCGCGACAGCAACTCCAGACACATAGGACTGTTGCCGAAACGTTTCCCGCCGATAAATATTTGACAGATGAACCTCGACCGTCGGGAGATCGACGGCCGCCAACGCATCGCGTATTGCGATGCTGGTATGAGTATAGGCGGCCGGATTAATGATGATCCCCTGACAATCTCGGCGGGCTTCCTGAATCCACGTCACCAACTCTCCCTCATGATTGGATTGCCGGATCACAAGCTCGGCTCCAAGTTCGTCTCCCAATCTGCGGAGGGAGGAGTCAATCGTTTCAAGGGACGTTGTCCCATAAATGGACTGCTCGCGATTGCCCAGCAGATTCAGATTAGGACCATGCAAAACCAAGATACGGAGCACGGCGCGTATGTCCCCTTCCACACCAAACGAAAACCACCCTTACCGCCGGAGGCGGCATTCTAGCAGTCTGCTTTCAGAGGGTCAAACCGTGGACGTTACACAGAAGTATTCTGGATGGAGTGTGGTGGGCCAGAAACATCACGGCGGCGCGCTTGGATCAAATGAAGCCACTGCTCAAGTCGTGTGACGGCGGACCTGTTCATTCCAGGAGGACTCGCGGATCGGGCAGCACCGACTGGCTCGGCGCATTCGGTTACGCCGGGTCGGATCCTGGCCACATGCTCATCACCGTCATTCCCTGCTGCCGGGGCATCCTTACCCACAATCGATGCTTTGGGTTCTGCACTAGGACGCTCAGACTGAAACTTCTCAGTCTTCTCACATTCCACTGTCGGTTGGTTCTGAACCGGAACCTGTTCTTTCGCCGCCGCGTGGTCAAGACTTGCCCGCAGAGTCAACGCTTCCTGATCCTGTGAGTTCACCGCCAAAATGGCGTTACAAGAACGGATGGCGGCATCTTTGGCCCCTTGGGCTGCATAGAGTTTGGCCAATGTTCGATGCGCACGGAGATTATCCGGGCTGATCTTTATGGCCTCCTCAAGAATGGCTTTCGCCTTGACCGGCTGGTCTACCTGCTCATATGCACGCCCTAACGCCACCATGGCCGTAATGAAACCGGGATAGGTCTTCAGGCCATCCTCAAGCACAGCGACAGCTTCTTCCCACCGACCAGCCTTCCCATACTCTTCGGCCAAAGGGATAAAGACTTTTGATCCTGGCTCTTTGGCGAGCGCCATGGCCAATCGATCGATTTCAGCAGCGTTGTCCGTCTTCTTAGACCCAGAAGCCATAAACAGGATTACTCCACGAGTGATTGTCCACGTGGTACCACCAGACACAAATCACGCACCGCATTCAGAATCTCATCTGCCAACCGCCGCTTGGGCATCAGACCGAACGCTCTCTGCTCTCCTGTGGCTGAGAGAATTGTCGCCGCATTGTCATCACTGCCGAACCCGCCACCTGCGTGCGTCACATCATTGGCAACAATCAGATCCAATCCCTTTGCTCTCAGCTTGTCCTTGGCATGTGAGAGCAGCTGTTCTGTTTCTGCGGCAAACCCGACAACAACCTGTGATGTGCGCCTGGCAGAGAGCATCGCAAGAATATCGGGAGTCGCTTCGAGCTCAAGCTCGATCACAGATTTCCCCTGTTTTTTCAGTTTCCCTGGAGCTGTCACCCGTGGGCGAAAATCGGCGACGGCAGCCGCCATGATCAGGACGGTGCAGGACGAAAAGTTCCGGGACAAGGCATCGGCCATCTCGCTCGCCGTATTAACATGAACGGTTGTGACCCCAGACGGAGGCGTCAATACGGAAGGCCCCGTGACCAAGACCACCTCCCCACCCCGTGCACAGACCGCTTCTGCAATGGCATACCCCATTTTTCCGGAAGACCGGTTGGAAAGAAATCGCACCGGGTCGAGCGGCTCCTGGGTTGGTCCGGCGGATACCAATACCCGCTGACCTTGCCAATCTCCCTGAGGAAGTACCGCCGCATGAACTGCGTTCAGAATTGTTTCCTCTGCAGGAAACCTTCCCTGTGCGATCCGACCTGATGCAAGTGGGCCCACTTCCGGATCAAGCACGACCACTCCACGCGCTCGGAGCGCATCCACATGTTGCCTAACTGTGGGATGCGTCCACATCTCCCCGTCCATCGCGGGAGCAACAATGACAGGGCAGCGAACATTCAGCAGCATCGTGCTCAAGACATCATCGGCAAGGCCAAGCGCCGCCTTCGCCAGAAAATGCGCGGTCGCCGGGGCTACAAGAACCGCATCGGCACCCTCGGCCATGGTCAGATGCGGCATGGTTTCAGGAGACTCAAAGAGATCGGTAACGACGCGATGCCCTGAGAGTACTTCAAACGTCAGTGGGGTCATAAACTTTGTCGCCCCCCGTGTCATGAGAACCGACACGGTCGCCCCTTGCTCCCTCAATGCGCGAAGTACCCCGACAGCCTTATAGGCGGCAATACTCCCCGTCACCCCGAGCACGAGGCGTTTGCGGCCAAGAGCCACCGTCGCTCTCGCTTCGTCCACCATCTACTCCTCGGTTGGGACGACCGCCGGCTGAGCCGTATCATCTACATATACACTCAGCTCTTTCTTGATCTCTTTGGCATCTTCTCCGGTCATCATCGCAATACGCTCGGTCTCGCCCTCTTTCCCGCGCTTGGCCTCCTTCATTGCATCGCGCGCTTCCTTGCCCATCAGATACTTCACTTGCCCTTTCAAGACCTCATCGAGCGCAACCGTCGTTTCTTTTGTAAACCGAGAGGGTCCCCCAGGCCTGGCGCCCTGGGTCAAATGTTTGGCCCTCTGGGAAGCGACAATTACCAATCGGTGTCTGGAGTCGAATTCGTTGGACGTATACTGCGGCAACAAGTTCAGCATGTCGATCATAGTATGACTCGCTCCCTCTACGATAAAATATGAGTAAAGACTCTCACCCTGCCGGTGCTGCGTTGCACTCGCCGGTAAAGTTCCGCTCAAGCCACTGCAAGTCCATCCGCTGGGATTTCAGACGTTCCGCCCGGAAAATGCTCTGTAACTCACGAAGAGACCGTTCAAATTCATCATTTCGAAGGATGTAGGAGTATTCACCAACACACCGGACCTCGTCCTTCACCTTACAGAGTCGGCGCAGGATTTCCTCCTGAGAGTCCGACGCTCGGTTCTGCAGTCTGGCACGGAGAATCTCCATGGATGGCGGGAGGATGAAGATAGACACCGCATCGACAAACTGCTTCTTGATCTGGAGAGCGCCCTGAACATCAATTTCAAGCAACACATCAACACCCTGTTGAATCTTGTCGAGAAGGGGGCCCCGAGGAGTTCCGTACCAGTGGTCATGGACATAGGCATATTCTAAGAATTCATCACGTCTCACCATATCGTGAAACACTTGTTCCTTGATGAAGAAATACTCTCGTCCGTGTTCCTCCCCCGGACGAGGCTTTCTGGTTGTCGAGGATATGGAATGCCACACTCCGGATATCGAGGCCACAATCTGTTTACACAGCGTTGTCTTTCCAGCGCCTGAAGGGGCTGAGACGATAAACAGGATCCCCCGACGCGCGGGATCAGGTTGCTGCTCCGGCAGGCTGGAAGCCAGATGAGATGTG
The DNA here is from genome assembly GCA_019636945.1 of Nitrospira sp. GTDB lineage: Bacteria > Nitrospirota > Nitrospiria > Nitrospirales > Nitrospiraceae > Nitrospira_D. The sequence continues at coordinate 6,802 of JAHBWO010000135.1, forward strand.
GTCGATGGACTACTCATTCGACGTTCTGTACCTGCTCACGCAAGCGTTCCATTTCTGCTTTCATTCGCACCACTTCTGCGGCAATCGTAGAATCATTCGCCTTCGAGCCTATGGTATTCACCTCACGCCCCATCTCTTGCAGAAGAAAGTCCAGAGTCTTCCCGACCGGCTCACTCTGCTGAACAGCCTGTTCAAACTGTACCATATGCGCATCCAGTCTGACCAATTCTTCCGTAATGTCACACCGATCGGCATGGATGGCCAGCTCTTGGTTGAGTCGAGGGATATCCGGAATGGTCTCTCCCAACAGCTTCTCTACGCGCAGCTTCATCCGATCAAATGCCTCCTGCGTCACGGATGGGGCACGGCCGGCGATCACCGTCGTGCCGGTCCGTACGCAAGCCAGTCGACTAAGAATGTCCTTCGCCAGCAACCCACCCTCTTTTTTGCGCATGGCGGCCATATCACGCACCGCCTTCGCCCCCAACTGCTCTACAAATTTGAGGAGTTTTGGATCATCCGCGACCTGATCGGCCAACACAATGACATCACGAAACCCCGCCATCATCGCCAGGTCGATCGATCCTTTCAGCTTCAACGTGCGTTGGAGGGCTCCAAGAGCTTGATGGTAGTGCTTGGCTAAGTTCTCGTCAAGTTGAGGCACACGCCCATTCGCCCGCGCTCCCTGGCTCACTACCGTGAGATCAACGCGTCCACGGGCACAGTGCTGCTGGACAGCCTTCTTAAGGCTTTCCTCCAGCCCGCCCAGTGACTTCGGGAGACGGATGGATGTTTCCAAAAAACGATGGTTGACCGATCGCACCTCAATTGTGACAGTCGTTCCCGCATGAGTTCCCTGGCGTCGACCAAATCCAGTCATACTGGCAATCATCTCGTTATTTTCCCTTCCCATTCGCACACATCAAAGAGCGGACAGGCACCACATCGGGGTTTCCGTGCAAGGCACACGTAGCGTCCATGCAGCAACAAGCGTTGTGACATAGCCGTCCACTCAGCTTCTGGATAGATCGCCTGAAGATCACGCTCGATCTGCTCAGGGTCTTGTGACCGACTCAAGGCTAAGCGGTTTGCCATACGCTTCACATGGGTATCAACAACGACTCCCGGTTTTCCAAACACTCCTCCGAGAAGTACATTCGCTGTCTTTCGTCCAACACCGGGGATGGAAGTCAGTTCGTCCATCGTATTCGGTACGTGGCCACCAAAGCGGTTCGACACAGCCTGCGCACAGCCGACCAAGTTCTTTGCCTTGCTCTTGTAGAAACCCGTTGGTTTGATCAGCGCCTCCAGATCGACAGTCTCCGACTTCGCCAGAGACTGTGGAGTCGGATATCGTCGGAATAATGCCGGTGTCACTTGATTCACCCTCTGGTCCGTACATTGTGCGGAGAGAATCGTCGCAACTAGGAGCTCCCAGGGGGAACGGTGTGTTAACTCTATCCTCACCTCTGGTATAGCCTGACGCAGCTGTCGTGCGATTTGCGCTGCACGACCAGACCTAGAACCGATCTTTCGGCGAGTGGGCGATATCATCGATGGCCGATTGTGCAGCGCCTACTGGTAAGTTGCAAGAGCAACCGCATCATCGCCCTGAGGCACCTCGGCTACGTAATCAGCGACAGACATCAACGCTTTCACGTGCGATTCCAGTCGAGCAAGCAGCGGACGTAGCGTGGCTGGCTGAATCGCAGAAATCCCGATGGCTTCGTGCCGTCGGCAGAGTTGTTCAACCTGTTGAGGTGAAGCCTGGTCACATTTATTGAATACGAGCACTCTGGGAATCGCAGTCAGCTGAAGCTCGGCCAAGATGGTTTCTACGGCTGTGATCTGCACGTCAATATCGACGGCGCTGGCATCGACGACGTGGAGCAGAAGATCCGCCTCGCGAAGCTCCTCAAGCGTCGTCCGAAACGCGCCGACCAATTCTTGCGGAAGATCGCGAATAAAGCCCACGGTATCCGTAATGATGACTTCACGGTCTTCGGGAAATCGCAACCGTCGGCTTGTGGTATCCAGTGTTTCAAAGAGCCGGTCTTGAGCCGACACCTGACTTTTGGTCAATATATTGAGCAGAGTAGACTTCCCAGCATTGGTATAGCCCACCAGTGAAATCACCGGCAGCCCGAATCGCCCTCGGCGAGCTCGTCGCCGGTCCTGGTGCCGCGTAAACCTCGCCAATTCCCGCTCCAAATGCGTGATCCGCTCGCGAACTCGTCGTCGATCCGTCTCAAGTTTCGATTCGCCTGGCCCACGCGTCCCGATACCTCCCCCCAAACGCGATAACTGAGTGCCGCGCCCCAACAATCGTGGCAATAGGTAGCGGAGTTGTGCCAATTCGACCTGAATTTTTCCCTCTCGACTATGCGCACGACGCGCAAAAATATCCAGAATCAGTTGCGTACGATCAATAACCTTAATATCCGTCATTTCAGAAATGGCTCGAAGTTGGGCCGGCGAAAGAGTCTGGTCAAAGATGACCATATCGGCCCCACGGTGAAGCGTCCGAACCAAGACGTCTTTCATTTTCCCGCTTCCCAACAGATAGCGTTGATGTCCATCTGATGTTCGTTGGACCATGCGATCAAGCACCGTCACATCAGACGACGCAGCCAATTCCGCTAATTCAGTCAAACGTTCTTCCTGCTCCGCTCGGCTTTTCACGGACGCGCTCACGAGGATGGCGGACTCCTTTCCCTGTGCAACCGAGTACTGCGCACGAGCCTGCTGAAGTTCCGTTTCGAGATCCTGAATAAACTCGTTAAACACAACCTTGAGACTATGAAAGGGGATCGACGGCCAGACCTTGAATAATTGGCCGGTAGCATTGGAAGGCAGCAAATTCGCCAGATACAGATTCCCCAGCTGCCCATCAGCGGCGACAGTGAGGACGCCGACGAGATCAAGGCGCAAGAAAGCGAGGTCGGTGAGTACTTCCTGATTGAGTGGCTGATCATGTAATTGCGTCCGAATAAATCGCAACCCACGAAGAGCTCGACTGCCGGCACGAAACAAGGCGAGCGTCGTAGATGAGAGCGTCAACTCCGTTCCCACGATGACTTCCTGAACCTGGCCTCGTCTGGACAGGAGTACCCCGATCGGTCGACGTAGTTCACGCGTGAGCTGGCCCAGCACCTTGGCCAGATCCGGAGACACGATCATGTCACTCGTCACGCGACGACGGTAGAGCCGATCAAGCGCAACAAGCTGGCTCGCACGAAGTCCAGCAATTTGACCACGAATGTCAGAGATGGCGTTTCTCCTTTTACTTCTGAACCACCCTCGTGACCAAGCTCGTCTTACTCAAAGTCGCTGAACTATCCATCGGACAAATGTCCAATTCAGAAGAACATGGCTCTCCACACATCAACCGTTGACGCCCCGCCGACGCAATCATGGCGGCATTGTCCGTACAGAACTCCATCGGAGGAAGCGACAGTCGGAACTGCCCATCCTCCGCTCGTTCGTTCAGCAGCGCACGTAGTCGCGAGTTTGCTGATACACCACCTACCACTGCAAGCGTCGATAACCTCGATTGCTTCAAAGCCGCCAAAGACTTCGTCACCAGCACCTGTACGATGGCCTCCTGATACCCAGCCGCAAAATCAGCGATCTGTTCCGACCTGAGCCGAACAGCCAGTCTTCGCAACTTATACAGTAATGATGTCTTGAGACCACTGAAGCTAAACTCAAGGCTTTCCCTTCCTCCATAAAATCGCGGAAATGGGACAGTCTGTCGATCTCCGGTCCGAGCAACTTGGTCAATCGCCGGTCCTCCAGGATAGCCGAGGCCAAGCATCTGAGCTCCTTTATCAAACGCTTCTCCGGCTGCATCATCACGAGTGCGCCCGAGCAGGATGCACTCCCCATTTGTCTCCCGACGATAAAGGTGCGTATGTCCTCCGGATACAACCAGAACAATGCAAGGAAGGGGAAAGGTCGGATCAGCTAACCATGCGGAAGCAATATGGCCCTGCAAATGATCGACCCCTATGAGAGGGATGCCGAGTCCGTAACTCAAGGCTTTGGCATAGTTCACCCCGACAAGCAACGCCCCTGCCAATCCAGGCCCCTGAGTGACCGCCAGAGCCTGAAGTTGACGTTTCTCAACCTGAGCTTCTTCCAAGGCGTGCATCACAACCAGATCAATCTTTCCAAGATGAGCTCGAGCCGCCAACTCAGGAACCACCCCACCAAATTTTTCATGGACGGAGTGCTGCGATGCCACAACATTGGAAAGGACCGCTCCATTAGAGTCAAGGACCGCAGCGGCGGTTTCATCACACGAAGATTCAATACCGAGGATCGGCCCAGATTTCCAGACCATCTAGTTAGGAGCTTCCCGTGCCGAAGAGGCTAGCACGCCCCATCGAAACAACATGGCCTCTGTAGCCAAATGCTACAGAGGCCATGTTGATCGCACTTTGAATCGTTGAACGACCACAGAAGGGCACTACACCCCCGCCATGGCCTCCTGCTCGATAAAGGCCGGAGCCCCATCCCGCAAGACCACCTTCACCTTACGGCTTTCCTTAAACCGCCCCCTGATCAGTTCATCAGAAAGGGGATCACCGATGGCGCGTTGGATGGCCCTCCGCATCGGTCGTGCCCCATAGAGCGGCTCATAT
>JAHBWO010000136.1 GCA_019636945.1 Nitrospira sp.
ATTGATTGCATTGCATCCGGCTCCGCCAATTCCAATCACCTTAATCCGGACAGGTGACAGCATATCTTCCTGAAATGAAAACATGGGAGCACCTCCTCGCATCACCCGCACACCGAGCGCCTGACGCCCGCAAGGGTTTTATAAGGTTAAAAGACCTCCAACACCCGTTTCGTCCAGCCGAACATTTTTTTTGCCCACGTCCCACTGTTTCGAAGCCCCGCGGTTTCCAGTTCATCGACATGTCGTCGGGCATGAAGCAAGAGACCAACCCCGGTCGAGTGGCTGGGATGACCAACGATATCTCGGAGTCCGCCTACCCCTGATGGCACCCCCCGACGTGCCGGCAGATTCAAGACTTTCTCTGCAGCATCCGGCATCCCTTCCAGCAACGACGTGCCCCCGGTAATCACGACACCGGCCCCCAACATGCCTTCGTATCCGGCACGCGTAATTTCTCTCCGAACAAGTTCAAACATCTCGTCAACACGTGGCTCCAAGATCTCCGCAATATCCCGTCGTGAAAACGTCCGAGGTGGACGGTCTCCTACCGAAGGCACCTGGACGACTTGATGACCACTCACCAATTCGGTTCTCGAGATGCCATGTTGGGTTTTGATCCTCTCAGCCTCGGTTTGCGACGTCAAGAGACCAATGGCGAGGTCCTTGGTCAAATTCTGGCCACCAATTGGGAGCACCGCCGAATGACGGATACTCCCATCTAAAAAAATGGCGAGGTCCGTCGTTCCACCTCCCAAATCCACCATCACCACACCGAGTTCACGTTCCTCCTGGCTCAGCACCGCTTCACTGGATGCAAGCGGCTGAAGGATGATGTCGACCACGTCCAACCCGGCCCGATTTACACTCTTCACGATATTCTGCGCGGACGTCACCGCTCCGGTGATGACGTGGACATTGACTTCCAGCCGATTTCCAGAGAGGCCCAACGGTTCCCGCACCCCTTCCTGACCATCGACCATGAATTCTCGAGGTAGCACGTGGAGGATCCTTCGCTCTTGCGGGATCACCGCGAGCGTACGGGCGCTTTCTATGGCTCGGTGGATATCTTCTCGAGTCACCTCCGCGCGTTTCAGCGCGACGACCCCTTTGCAGTTTTCTGCCGCGATATGGCTACCGGCGATGCCGGTGTACACGGAGTTAATCTGAACCGCCGCCATCAACTCTGCTTCTTCGACTGCCTTCTTGATGGATTCAACGGTGCTTTCAATGTCAACCACGACTCCTTTGCGCAAACCACGTGAGGGGCTCATACCGACGCCGATAATGCTGAGACCTCCCGCATCGGTCATCTCTGCGACGATCGCGCAGATCTTCGTCGTCCCGATATCGAGTCCGACTAGGATTTGATCTCGCTTCGGCACCGCAATCACCCTCCTTCCCGTACGATAATTCGATTGTCGTACCGGAGATCCACTTCACTGATACCGCGCCCCACTCCGTCAAAATTTAGTGATTTCAACGTTGGTTTGACGCGTTGGAACCGTTCCCACTGCTCCTCGACCGATTCTTCCCCAAATCGAAATCGAACGCCCTGGACGAGCGCTACGAGGTTTGTTTGGCTTTCAGCCTGCACCCGCAATCTCCCATCGAAGGTGTGCCCGATGACTCTTGCGAGTTCGATGCCAGACATGATCGAGCGTCGCACCACATCGGTCCCTTTGAGCAACCCATCGAGATCAACTCCTGTTACCAGCGGAAACTTATCATCATCAGCTTGCCCCAGCTTGGTCAGGATATGGCCCTCTTCATCACTCAGAAAGTTCTGCGACGCCGCCCGGACGATGGCGGCAGGCTTTCGCTCGATCACTGCGATCTTCAACTCATGGAACGGAACCCGCGAAACTTGAACTTCCTTGATCCAGGGGTGAGCTTTGATCTGCTCTTCGACGATGGCAGGCACAACCTGATGGAGCGGCGTCCCTTGTTGAATCTGAGCCAGCGCAATCACCTTCTGTTTATCAAGATGATGCACCCCTTCAACGGTGATCGTGTGGATCTCCAGCAACTCACGGACTATACGACTGGAGTACGTCACGGCCATCGTGATAAGCCACCCCAGTATCACCACACCCGTCACAAGAACCCCGAGCCGCACTGCGACCTGTCGCCTGGCCGTCCTCATCCGCCCGACTTTCATCACCGCCTTTTCCCCGGATGGATCCTTCCATTGATTCAGGCGCGGAGCGGCAGGCGCGGCTCGACGTTTTCTAAAAGAGACTCTCATGACACAGATTCCAGCTCGGTACGCTGAGCACATCGAGCGGCACGATCCAGCGCCGACCCTAAGATCCGCTCGACCAAGTCGTCGTACCCGATGCCAGCCTGTGCGGCAGCCATCGGTAGCAGACTCGTTGCCGTCATGCCAGGAACTGTATTGATTTCTAATACATAGGGCTGGCCTCGAGGCGTAATACGAAAGTCTATGCGTGCAGCCCCTTCGCAGCCGAGTATTTCGTAACTGCGGGAGGCCAACTCCTCTATCTTCTGCAACACTTTTGGCGGAAGAGGAGCGGGACAGAGATACTGGGTCTTACCCTTTTGGTATTTGGCCGAGAAATCATAAAAGCCTTCCGGAGCCACAATTTCTATGGCCGGCAGTACCTGTGCCTTGTTCATGGCCGTCCCAAGGATCGACACGGTCGCCTCGTGTCCAGGGATGTAGTCCTCCACCATCGCTTCAGAATCATAGCGATGAGCCACAGTAAGTGCTTCCTTCCACTGGGTGGCGCGACGTACGATGGTGACGCCGATCGTGGACCCCTGCGACACCGGCTTGACGACAATCGGCAACTGAAGCCTGGCCGTCTTCAGAACCTTTGCCAGCGAAGGTCTCTCCCCTTCACGGATGACCGTTCCAGAAGGAACTGGGATGCCATGTGCGGCCAACAATGTCTTCGTCATCACTTTGTGCATCCCCACAGCACTAGCCCGAACACCTGACCCTGTGTATGGAATCCCGATGGTCTCAAGAAACCCCTGGACCAAGCCGTCTTCGCCCCCCAGCCCGTGAAGCGAGAGAAAGGCGATGGCAATTTCCTGTTCTTTCAAGTCTTGATACAGTCGATCGCCGACGTCGATGGCTACCACATCATATCTTTGACGGAGTAGTGCCTGATGAACGGCTTGGCCCGTCTTCAGGGAAATCTCCCGTTCTGAAGATCGACCTCCCATCAGGACCGCAATGCGTTTATCCGTCATTCTGCCCATGGATATCAGTATGTCCCTAGGTTACGCCTGACCCACCAATTTCAGTTCCAGCTCCAACTTCACCCCGGTCTTCCGAGCGACCTGGGCACGAATCTTCTTGATAAGAGCGAGCACATCGGTGGCGCTCGCTCGCCCCTGGTTCACGATAAAGTTGGCATGTTTAGTTGAGACATAGGCATCTCCGACTGAGATACCTTTGAGCCCTGCCGCCTCAACAACCCGTCCCGCTGAATCATTAGCCGGATTCTTGAATACACACCCAGCACTGGGAAGCGTCAGTGGTTGAGTCTCTCGCCGAGAGCGCAAATAATCCTTCACAACCTTCTCAATGTCGGACCGTACTCCCGGCCTCAGCTGGAGCCATACTCCTATCACGATTCCCACCGGCAATGATGCCCGCCGATACTCGAATGAGATCGATTCCGCAAGACAATCCAGCACCTCACCGTTTGTGAGTACAATGCGAACAGCTTTGACAGAATCCTTCATCTCGCCGAGTCTCGTCCCAGCATTCATCACGACGCACCCTGCCACCGTCCCAGGAATCCCGGCAGCCCATTCCAGCCCTGTCAACGAGCGACGGATGGCATGGCCAATCAATGTTGGCATCCCGACACCACCCTCGGCATAGAGCACCGACCCGGATTCCTCCTTGATCGCACGTAGCTTGGCCAAACTGACCACCACACCTCGAATCCCCTTGTCTCGAACCAGGAGATTGGTGCCTCCCAACACAAAGAGTGAAAGCTTCTGTTCATTCGTTTGCTTAACCAACCGAATGACATCCTCGACGTCCGCCGGTTCCACCAACACATCGGCTGGGCCGCCTATCCGAAAGGAAGTGTACTCGCTCAGCGGTGCGTTGAAGCGAACCACCCCCCGAATACCAGCCACAGCGGACCGGATCTTTCGCTGTAATCTCGTATATTGCGCCGTTGTCCCATGCCTGTGAGCTGTACGTTTCATGGATCATCACGTAGACTCAAGCCGTGCCAGAATTCCAGTACCAGCTTTCCAAATGTCCCCCGCGCCTAAGGTCAAGACGAGATCTCCTTCCCGTAGATGCGGCAAAACTTGATCCGGAAGGGTCTCCTTGTGTTCGATGAATGTCACTGCAGGATGGCCTGCCGCCTTCACCGTCTCAGCAAGCGCAGCTCCGGTCACTCCCGGGATAGGTTGTTCACCAGCTGGATAAATGTCGGTCATAAACAGGACGTCGGCGTGATCGAATGCGTGGGCAAACTCTCCAAGGCAATCTCTCGTCCGGCTATATCGGTGGGGTTGAAAGAGAACGACCAATCGACGGTCCCAGCCCTGGTTAGCCGCAGCCAGCGTCGCTTTGACTTCCGTAGGATGATGCCCATAGTCATCGACCACCATGATCCCACCAGCTTCGCCTCGCAAATGAAATCGGCGTTCAACACCCATAAAAGCCGCTAATCCTTTACGAATTAAATCGACCGGGACATCCATCTCCATCCCAATCGCAATGGCAACGAGTGCGTTCGAGACATTGTGAATCCCCGGCACCGTCAACCGGAACGGACCAAGGTTCTTCCCTCGAAAATGTGCCCGGAAGTCGGCGCCCCACTGCTTGAGCACAATGTCCGTCGCGAGAAAATCTGGCGCCACTCCATCCCGCTCACGAAGTCCATACGTATAGTAGCGCTTAACAACCTGAGGGAAGAGCGACGCGAGGCGGTCGTCGTCGGCACACAACACCGCAACCCCGTAGAACGGAATTTTATTGATAAACTCGAGGAAACTTTGGTTGATTCGTTCCATCGAGCCATAATGATCCAGGTGCTCACGGTCCAAATTCGTCACAGCGACTATGGTGGGAGGAAGACGTAGAAACGACCCGTCACTTTCATCTGCCTCGGCCACCAGGAGGTCGCCCCGACCAAGCCGTGCATGGCTTCCCAGTGCGTTCACCTTGCCACCGATCACCATCGTTGGATCAAGGTCGCCCTGCGCAAGCACGGTGGCCACCATCGACGTCGTAGTCGTTTTACCGTGGGCTCCGGCAATGGCGACTCCGAATTTCAGTCTCATAAGCTCTGCCAGCATTTCTGCCCGCGGGATCACAGGAATTTGCATCGCTTTAGCTTTCACCACCTCTGGGTTGCTTCCAGCTACAGCCGATGAAATGACTACGACCTGCGCCGAACCCACATTCGACTCCTGATGGCCGATGAAGATTCTCCCCCCAAGCTCTTCCAGGCGCCTGGTGGTCTCCGAGGCGTGCAGATCTGACCCCGTCACGGTATACCCCATCGTGAGCAGCACTTCGGCGATGCCGCTCATACCGGCTCCGCCGATTCCAACAAGATGAATTTGTTCGACCTTGCGAAACATTCCCATACGACTTACCCGTTGCCGGCCAGTAGAAGCGCGTGCCCCAAGCGTTGATACGCCAATCGTCCTACCCTCCGGCCTTTCTAAAAGATTGGTTGATGTCATGATTTACTCCCATGATCGCATAACACTCATCGACGATACGCTCACCGGCGTCAATTCGTCGCATCGCCAAACTTCCACGATGCATACTGTCCCACCGCTTCGAGTCCGTAACGATCGTATCCACTATCTCGCTCAATCTCGCCCCTGTCAGGTCTGACTGCGGTAGCACGACGGCACCACCAGCTGCTTCCATGGCTCGAGCGTTTTTCATTTGATGATCATAAATGGCCGTGGGTAGCGGAATCAGGATCGCGGGTTTCCCACAAGCCGTCAGCTCAGCGATCGTCATAGCTCCTGCCCGAGCCACCACCACATCCGCAGTCCGCAACACAGTCGGCATGTCATAGAGAAACGAGACCACGTTAGCCGAAATCCCCAGCGCCCTGTACCCTTCTCTGACCCGCTCATAGTCTCCCTCACCGGTTTGGTGTGTGATCGTTAGAGTAGGCACTCGCGCCATAAGTAAAGGCAGCGCTTCCAGAACCGCACTATTGATCGCCTGAGCTCCCTGACTTCCACCAAAAATCAGCAGGTGTCGTCCGTTCCCCTTGACCGTCCCCTGGCTTTCGGATTCCTGCCCGAGGAATTCCCGCCTGATGGGTGTGCCGACAACTTGGGCGTTCCGTCGATCAAAGAACGTAGCCGCCGATTCGAACGCCAAAAAAACCCGTTGTGCGAATGGACCCACCACTTTATTGGCCAAGCCAGGGTATGCATTTGGCTCTAAAATCACTCTGGGAATTCCCATCAGCGCAGCCGCCATCAGCACGGTCGGGCTCGTGTACCCACCAACACCAATCACGAGATCAGCCCGCCGCCGTCTCAGGACTTGCCATGATTGCCAGATTCCAACTGGAAGCGACAGCATAGCCTGAACAACATCGAGTAATCCCTTCCCCATCACCGGTTTGGCCGTAATCAAAACCAGCTCAAATCCTTCGTGTGCGAGCACCCGAGACTCAACACCTCGACTCGTACCAATAAAGAGAATTTTCGTTGAAGAGTCCCGTCGCAGAAATTCTCTCGCCAGGGCAATGGCCGGATAAAGATGGCCCCCTGTGCCTCCTGCGGCAATCATGATTGTCATCGGTCACGTGCCCACCCATGCCCACTCCGATGTTCCATCTCCCCTCGGCCCGCATGGCGATCCCTGGAGATGCTCAACAGCATTCCCACGCCAGCCAAGCTGACAACAAGAGAGGACCCTCCATAACTGACGAATGGCAACGTAAGTCCTTTTGTCGGTACGAGCCCGGTCACCACGCAAGCGTTGATTAACGCCTGAACCCCGATCAATGTCGTGATGCCGATTCCCAAATACCGCCCAAATGGAACCCGCGCGCGCGTCGAAATCTGAAACCCTCTGACCATGAAGAGCACAAATAACAGAATAATGACGCCGGTACCGACGAACCCCAACTCTTCGCCGATGAGCGCTAAGACGAAATCCGTGTGTGCTTCCGGAAGAAAATACAGTTTCTGTTTCCCTTCGCCCAATCCTACGCCAAAGAGGCCGCCACTGCCGAACGCCAGAAATGATTGAGTGATCTGAAACCCTGTATCGGACGCATCGTTCCATGGCTGCAAGAACGCCATGAGTCGTTGGCGGCGATACTCGGTGGACAAGACAAGCGCCAGCCCAATCGGCACCGCACAGAGCACCAAGGTCGACAGATGTGACAGACTTGCGCCACCCACGAAGAGGAGGCTGCCCGTGACCAACCCCAGCACCACGACCGTCCCCAAATCCGGCTCCATCAGAACTAATCCACTGAGAAGTCCAACCACCAGCAGTGCCGGGAGCAGCCCGGTCTGAAAGTCTTGAATGCTGCGTTCTTTTTTTGTCAGATACGCGGCAAGATAGATCACCAACCCCAGCTTCAACATCTCGGCAGGTTGAATTGATATCGGCCCAACCCCTAGCCACCGTCTGGCTCCATTGGCTGCTATCCCCAACGAGGGAATCAGGACCATGGCGAGGAGTGTCGTCATGCCCCCGAGCAGCGGAATGGACACCCGTTTCCACCAAACATAGTCGATACGAGACAGTACATGGAGAAGACTCAACCCCACCACCAACCACACGCACTGCCGTTTGAGGTAGTACCAGGAATCGTGATACCGATTTCCTGCCAGTACCGCGCTCGCACTGAACACCATAATGAGGCCGACGATCGTCAGCATCACCGTCACACATAACAAGACCTGATCCATGCCGACCCGCGGAGCACCCCGCGAGCCCTTCGTATCCCAAGGTAGAGCCAAGGTCCCAGCCGCTTTCTGTGACATCACCCAGTGTCAATGCTCCTATGCGCTGTCGGCCATCAGGCCGGCAAGGATTGCACCGCACCCTTAAATTGCCTCCCACGGTCTTGATAGTCGGCAAACATATCGAAGCTCGCGCAGGCCGGTGACATCAATACAACATCACCCTCGCTTGCGCTTGACGCCGCTAGCTCGACCGCCTCTTGAAGGCTCTTCGGTCGATCGATGGCCTGATAACCTTGCATTGCATCAGCAATTAACGGCGCAGCTTCTCCGATTAATAGGAGACGTTTGACTCGCTGCTTGATCGCAGGAGCCAATCGAGAAAAATCTCCACCCTTATCGCGTCCACCTGCAATCAGCCAAATTGGCTGATTAATACTGTGCAGTGCCTTCAACGTGGCATCGACGTTGGTTCCTTTCGAATCGTTGATAAAGCGAACACCTTGCCGGTCACGAACCACCTCCAATGCATGCTCCAAGCCTGGAAATTCCCGGAAGACTTGACGCACTGCGTCAAGAGGACACCCACTCAGTAGTGCATAGGTGGCCGCCGCCATGGCATTCTCAACATTGTGATCACCAATGATCATGAGTTCGCGACGAGGACAGATCTCCTGTGTCTGACCATCAATGGCCGTCATAATGCAACCATGTTCGAGATAGGTTCCTCCTGCCAAGTCCGGGGGCAATGGTGGGCACCTCGTAAATCCGAACGTTCGAGCCTTCACACCATGCCGTAGTGCACCGACTCGTGGATCATCGATATTAAAGAGAGCAACATCCGATGATGTTTGATTCTCAAAAATTCTATTTTTTGCAGCGATATACTCTGCGATGGACTCATATCGATCCTGATGATCCACCGTCACATTAAGGATTCCCGCAATCCAGGGATGAAACTGTTCGACCGTCTCAAGCTGAAAACTGGAAACTTCCACGACGGCAGCGTCGTACGGACAAGCTCGTCCCTTCTGCATCGCTTGTAACGACTGGATAGCGGCTTCACTGAAGGCGGTTCCAAGATTCCCTCCAACAAATACCCGCTTCCCGCTAGCCTGTAACATTTTCCCAATCATCGTGACCGTGGTGCTTTTCCCATTGGTGCCGGTCAGTGCCAGAATCGGAACGGGCATGAATCTGGACGCAAGGTCAAGCTCGCTGATCACCTTCACGCCTCGACGGCGGACGCGCTCCAGCGCCTCCATCCGATAGGGCACGCCCGGACTAATAACCACCAACTCTGCTGTCGTCAGAGCCGTTTCATAACCGCTTCCCAGCACCACCTCAATCTCCAACTTCTCGATGGTATTAACGACGCCAAGCAATTCTGTTCGATCTTTCCGATCGGCAACGGTCACGACCGCACCGGCTGCCTGCAGGAGATGAGCGGCAGCCACTCCGCTCCGTGCTAGGCCGACGACAGCCACCCGCTTCCCTTCAAGCTGTTTCGTGTCTAGTCCCACCATAATAGGACTACCTTAACTTGAGCGTGCTCAGACTTAATAGCGCCAGTAAAATCGCGATGATCCAGAGACGGACGACCACCTTTGGCTCTTCCCAGCCTTTCATCTCAAAGTGATGGTGTATCGGCGCCATGAGAAAGATCCGCTTGCCCCGAGACTTGAATGAAACGACTTGAAAAATCACCGACACGGCCTCGATGACAAAGACCCCGCCGACCATCAGCAGGAGCAACTCATGCTTACTGATCACCGCCACCGTCCCCAGTGCCGCCCCAAGCGGGAGAGACCCGACGTCTCCCATAAATACTGAGGCGGGATAGGTATTGAACCACAGAAAGCCGAGACTAGATCCCAAGATCGCGGCAGTAAAAACAGCCAACTCTCCGGCTCCTTCGATATGGGGAATCAGCAGATACTCGGACATCAACCGGTGCCCGGTCACATAGGCGACGACGGTGTAAGCTAGCGCCGTGATCATAATCGGCCCAATGGCCAACCCATCGAGACCATCCGTAAGATTCACGGCATTGGAACTACCGACGATGACAATGATGGCAAACACAACGTAAAACCAGCCCAAGTCCGGCGTAAAACTTTTAAAGAACGGCACGCTGAGCTTCGTGTTGTACTCCGGCAAACAATAGAGTACCACTGCGACAATGAGCGCCACCGCAATCTGGGCGGAAAATTTTTGCGACGCAGAGAGTCCCTTCGATCGAGCCTTGATAAACTTGAGATAATCGTCGACAAACCCGATCGCACAAAACCCAAGCGTCGCGCCGAGTACCAGCCAGATATGAGGGCGTGAGATATCCGCCCACAGCAACGTAGACATCATCACCGCAAAGATAATCAGGATGCCGCCCATCGTCGGGGTTCCGCTTTTGGCAAGATGCCGCTTCGGTCCGTCATCCCGTACCTGCTGACCCAACTTGATTTCTTGAAGCTTTCTGATCACCCACGGGGCCAGCACAAACGCGATCAGAAAGGCAGTGACCGCCGCATAGATAATACGAAAGCTCTGGTACCGAAAAACGTTCAGGAAAGAGAATTGTGTATGAAATGGATAGAGCCAGATATACAGCATGGTGTCCGTGAGCCCTACGAAGCTTTCTTTGGCACACTCCCGTGCCCCTGAAGTGCGTCTGCCACAAGTTCTAATTTCATACCGCGTGATGCTTTGATCAACACCACATCTCCAGGCTTGGCAATACCCTTTATCGCGTTAGCAGCACCATGGGCATCCGAGACTTTCATAATGCAGGATGGATCTTGCCCTGCAGCCCGTGCACCCTTAGCAAGGTGTTGCGCCAAGGGTCCACAGGCGACAAGCTGATCGATCTGGTGCCGTGCGACGAATTCACCAACGTCCTCATGCATCCGAGCGGCATTCGGACCAAGCTCGAGCATATCCCCCAATACGGCAATCTTCTTTCCCTTGGCCTTGACCTGGGCTAAGAGCTGGACAGCTGCAGTCATGGATGCCGGGTTGGCGTTATAGCAGTCAATGATCAGCTTGACGCCGCGATATACAGAAACCTGAGACCTCATGGCAGCCGGTCGAAATTTCGAGAGCCCTTGAGCGATTGCTGATCCTGATAACCCCAGGACTGTGCCCACCGCTGCCGCTGCCAGCGCATTAGCGACATTATGTTCTCCTTGGACCCGGATATGAACAGCAGTACGACGTACATGTCCTGGAAGCAGGAGATAAAAGATCGTTCCATTGCGTTTATCCGTTGTGACATCCATTGCACGAACATCGGCCTTCGCTGACAGCCCAAAGGACACCACGCGGCATCGGGCTCGTGCTGCAAGATAGTCGTAGTAGGAGTCATCGGCATTCAGGATTGCGGTTCCATTTTTTGGAAGACAATCAAGCAACTCCGCTTTCGCTTGAGCAGAAACGTCCATGGACCCAAAAAACTCAAGATGATCCGGTCCGATGTTCGTAAT
>JAHBWO010000137.1 GCA_019636945.1 Nitrospira sp.
TGTCAACCACATAGCGTACGTCGGACTCGTCATCGCCTTTCGCGACACCCAACAGCACCATCAAACCATGTCGGATTTCACCGACGACTTGCCCATCGACCTCGACGGAGGCACTGGTGACACGTTGAATGACGGCTCGCATCAGAATATCAAAAAACCTATGGTTGATGGCCGATGGCACACGGCAAAACCCACTTGTAAATCCGTATCGCTCCAACCATAAGCCATCTGCTATCTGCTCCCCAGCATGGACAATGTTCCCTCCAGCGACAGCAACTTGCGCTTCATGGATAGCCCCCCCGAAAACCCTCCAAGCGTGGCATCCTGGGCGACAATCCGATGACAAGGGATCACAACCGGGATCGGGTTCGCACCAACCGCGTTACCGACCGCACGGGCATACTGTGGTCCACCCACACGCGCGGCAACCCACTGATACGAGCGCAGCTTGCCGTACGGCACACGGAGAAGCACCCGCCAGACCTGCCGCTGGAATACCGTCCCTTGTGACAGATCGAGCGGCACGTCAAAGGTGTGTCGCGTGCCGGCAAGATAGTCGAGTAGTTGACGGCGAGCGACATCCAGTCGTGCGGACTCGCCTCGCTGCAGTAGCCCGTTTGACTGGGCTCTGAGGTCAGCCTCCACCGCCCGTTCCGACCGTTTCGGCAAAACAATGGCCTGAATTCCTTTTGAAGACTCCGCAATCCCCATCCACCCCCAGGGTGATCTAAACATCATTACCTTGTCCATAGACCGCTCCTCACTCTCTCGCGAAACGCCCGAGCTTGCTGCGCACCATCCTCCAAAGGACCCCCAGTTCTTCAGACTGGAATAAGGCATGGACGCCGAGATATCCGCCTACACTCAGTCCAATGCCGACGAACAGCATCGCGGATTTCGCAATCCACTCGTCAGGTCGGGCCCAAATCTGTGCTTCGGCGACCCACCAACAAGCCGCTATGATCGGTACACAGCCAATCCCTACCCGACCAGCCGAACGGAGCACTGAAAACCAGTCGACGCCGCCGAGTCTCCGATTGAGTACCGCCACGAGAATTCCGCCGTTGACCATCGCTGCCATGGCCGTGGCGAGGGCAAGCCCTGCCGCCCCCAAGCGCGACATCAAGACTAATGAGAACAGAATATTTGCCACGACTGCAATGGCGGCTGAAATAACCGGCGTCGTGGTGTCCTTCAGCGAATAGAAGGCCGAGACAATGATGCGCACTCCGCCGAATGCCCATAAGCCGACAGCATAGCAGAGCACCGCAAGAGCAGTTTCAGCGGTATCATGCGCCGTAAACGTGCCATGTTCAAACACCAGGTGCACGATCGGAGTCCGTAACACGATCAACCCAACCATGGCCGGCAGCATGATAAAGATGATCATGCGCAGTCCAAACCCGAGCGTTGTGCGCAGTTCATCCAGCGCGCCTCGTGCCGCTTGGGCCGACAAGGTGGGCAGGATGGCGGTGACCAACGCCACGCCGAAGACGCCCAAAGGGAATTGGATCAATCGCATGCCGTAAAAGAGATAGGTGGGTCCACCGGCAAAGAACGACCCCAGGATCGTGCTCACGGTAATATTGATCTGTGTGACCGACAACCCAAGCAACGACGGAATCATCAGTCGACCAATCTTTTTCACCCCTGGGTGACCGGGATTGAATGTGAACCCAAACAGCATGCCTCGTCGCCTGAGTCCCGGCAATTGCATCGCAAACTGCGCGGCGCCACCGGCCACCACCCCGATCGCAACCCCGATGATGGGTTCCGGCATAACCGGGGCCAGGAATAGTGCGCATCCGATAATGAACAGATTGAAAAAGACCGGTGAAAACGCCGGTGCAGCAAAGGCCCGTAATGAATTAAGCACTCCCATGGCCAGTGCCGCTAAACTGATAAAAATGAGATACGGGAACATGATGCGCGTGAGTAACGTCGTCATTTCCAGCCGAGTCGGATCGTCATGGAATCCAGGCGCCAAGAGCCACACAATGCCTGTCGATCCCAGAATCCCGACCAGCGTAATGCCCGTCACGATCGTCAGCAGTGTCGTGAAGGCGGCGCTTGCCAGTTCCCACGCATCCTGCTTCGATTTCAGTGTGTGGTATTCGGTGAAGACGGGAATAAACGCGGCGGACATCGAGCCCTCGGCAAAGAGCTCACGGAGCAGATTCGGGATCCGATAGGCGACAAAAAACGCATCGGCCGCAGGAGTCGCCCCAAAGAGTCGTGCGATGACCATGTCGCGGATAAACCCGAGGATGCGGCTGGAAAAGGTTGCGACGCCGATCACTCCGGCCGATTTGATGACTGATTGATTCTCGTCCTGTTGTGTCGGTGTTACAGCGGGGGAGGCAGTCGGCTCTGACATGGACCGGATTCTAGCGGAACGCTCGCGGGGCGTCTATGGAATGTGAAGGTGGTCTGATGCGCCGGTCGCTTGGAGCCTAGATATTCGCGGGCAACACCATCCACACAAGGCAACGATAAACTCCTGACGCATGCTGGACATCACGCCAGGAGTCTTCGAGCAGTCGTCTACGCAGCCAGTCGGATGGGTGGCCGACTCGTCATACTCGTGGAACTCGTATCTGTATCACGCAATACTTCGACCTTGGCCTGGGGTTTCATCTCCAACGTCCCGTTGAACACCACACCCTCTTCCATCGAAAGCACCGGCGTGGTCAGGCTGCCTTCAACAACAGCGGGCGCGCATAACACGATCTGACTGGTCGCCTCAATGTCCCCCGTGATATGCCCATGACACACGACAGCTCCTGCCGTCACTTTTGCTTTAATCACTGCCTCGGGGCCAACGAGCAGCCCACCGTCCGTGTGGATTTCTCCGTCCAAGGCCCCATCGATTCGCACGGTCCCTGAGTAGGTGATGACACCCTTGAACTGGACATCTCTGCCGACAAACGCAACTTCATCCGGCAATATCGGACCGTTGTGCTTCGGCAAAGCGCTCCGCCGATCTTCTACCCACCGCTCCTGTTCTCGCTCCTGTCCCCGAGTCATGTCACCCTCTACCGCCTCCTCATGTTTCCACATCGTATGCCTCCTCCTTGTCGAGATTGGTCTGGCCAGACGAGCAGCCCCGCCGAGTCTCTCCTCTATCGGCTGATCGCGATGTTTTATTAAGTGGCAGGGAATAGAGATGCGCAGCTTACGACTCTATGACCAATTCATTCGATAATTCATCAGGATTGTCGCCCGGGCGACCGGGGCATACCTCAGCAAGCAACGTGCCACACGCCTGGATCCCCTCACATAACCCGCTGACGATATCCCCCCTTGTCAACCCGCTGATCGCAGCCTCAACGACCGAGGACCAACGCTCCGATGAAACTCGCTGTGCAATAGTTTGATCCGCCAGCACATAGATCTGATGTTCCAACAATGAGACCAGGATCAACACTCCTGTCCGCTCACGCGTCTGCGAGACAGCATGTTGCCTAAACGCTCGTTCAGCCCGAAGTCTTACTTTATGATGCATGCGATCCGTCGGGGTCAGGAAGCGAATACACGGGGCCAGCGTCCCCAGCCAGGTGCCGACGCCATACGCCACAATCGTCGCCAAGACGAGCCACGCCGCGTTGGAACCATGCCATCCCCAAGGAAGCCAGACTATTTCCGTGGTGAGCATGAGCGTCAGCACCACTAGGGAAAGCAACAAGCCGGTGCGATGCTGGGTATCGCGGTAGAGTCCGGACCGACTGACGATCATAGGAACGATTTCGGCGTTGGTATACTGCTCCGCCGCATGCACCGTCAATCTGATCCGTTCACGTTCCTCCGCTGTCAGCTCCAGGCGTTCACCAGTTTCCACTGGCCCCCCCTCCCCCAAAATCGCCTCCGCCACCGCTGAATCCTCCCCCGCCACCGAACGATCCCCCACCCCATCCACCACTACGGCTGCTATACCAAATCCATTCATCTAGCCCTCGGGATTGAGAGGTTCGCCCTTTTGTCCCCGCTGCACCAAGAAGCAGCAGCAAGACCACCGTCACGCCACTCGCAAGCAATGCAGGCACGACCCACGGTGCAAGGAACGTTGCGATCCCTGCACCGGCAACCGGGCCGATGGAGCGATGCACAGTTGTGAACAGGAGTCCGACGAACAACCCGGCAATGACCGCCACTATGACCTGCTCGACTACAGCACTCTTTTCCCGAGGGGGAACGTTCTCATCGGCCTGGTAGGTTCCTTCAATGGTCTTCACAATTGCATAGGTTCCTTCTAGGACCCCGTCGGACATATGACCGGCTCGAAACCGAGGAACGATCTCATTCCTGATGATCTGTGCCGATCGAATGTCGGTCAAGACACCTTCTAACCCGTACCCGACTTCGATTCGTACCTTGCGTTCTTTGATCGCCACCAGCAAGAGCACCCCGTTGTCCGTCCCTTTTCGACCGAGTTTCCAGGTGGTTGCCACGCGATGCGCGAACTCCTCGAGCGACTCACCTTCGAGGGAAGGGATGGTTAGAACAGCAACTTGATTGGTGGATTGCCCTTCATGTGCCGTGAGGCGAGCAGTGAGCGCCTCCACGGTTGCCTGTGGCAAGACATGAGCAAGATCGACGACCCGTCCGGTCAACGGAGGGACATCAAGTGCCAATGCGTGTGAGGCTAGGGTCAAGGTTGAGGCGAAGCTCAAACACGAGACAAACCATCCGAGAACTGGGACTGCTAGTTTCCGATCCACAGTCTCACCCTCGACCTGACCTCAACCTACTTCTTAGAATTTCACTTCCGGGGGTTTCGCCACGGCTTTTTCGTCGGCCACTGTAAAGTTGGGTTTCTCTTCCAAGTGCAAGAGAAATTTTGCAGTGAGGTTCGTCGGGAAATAGCGAACCATCTTGTTGTAGTCCGCCACTCGATCGATATACCGCTTCCGGGCCACGGTGATTCGATTTTCCGTCCCTTCCAGCTGGCTCTGAAGATCTCTGAAGTTCTGATCGGCCTTGAGGTTGGGGTAGTTCTCAGCAATCGCGATCAGTCGCCCCAACGCTGAGGCCAACCCCGCTTGAGCCTTTTGAAACGCCTCGAATGCAGCCGGGTCTTTCAGCACCTCCGGCGTCACTTGCATTCCAGTGGCTGTGGCCCTGGCGTTGACAACGCCCTCCAGTGTTTCTTTTTCATGGGCGGCATACCCCTTGACGGTTGCCACAAGGTTGGGAATGAGGTCTGCGCGGCGCTGGTATTGATTGATCACCTCACTCCACGCGGCCTTCGTATCTTCATCCAAGCCTTGGAGATCATTGTACCCACACCCGGAGACAGACAATGCCATGACCGTTGTTGTGATCACTACCGTTTGCCACCACCTACGTCCCATCGTTTCCTCCTTCAGCAATACCCTTAGCCCTCATTCTGTAGGGCGCTGTGCCTCGCGAATCGGGCTTTCATGCTACCACGAGGAATAATCATGAAGATATCTCGGTCAAGGGCCTCACGCTGAGAAGAGGGGCACTCGACAGAATCGATGGGTCACACGGAAGAGGCTGGTGACGGAGGAAGAATCTACTCGGCAAGCAATGACTAAGCAACCTTTAATGGGTCCAACGAAGCGGATCTCGAACGGGCTTGGATAAACGCCGTCAAGCGTTTATCCTCTTGCGCTCTCCGCAGAAACTTGAATGCAATCCCGCGAGTGCTGACAGAGCGAACAATGGCTGCCGCCTCGACCGGCGGCTCATCCTTGGCGAGGATGATCTCGAGATAAAAGATATCATCAATCCGCACATGAGCCTTGCTTTGGATAATGCAACCCCCTAATGACATATCCAATACGGTACCTTCCCCCCGCACTCGTCCCCCGGAAAAAGAGAGAGAGAGCCTGACTGGAATACGCATGTATTCCCGACGCTCAGTGACCTGAGAGGCGCTCCTGAGACTCTTGCGACGGGCGAGAAATCGATGGTCACACCGTTGACACTGAAAGGGTACCATCCACAGCAGCGACGCAATCAATTCACGTGGTGAGTGCGCTTCCACGCGAACGGCACCGTCCTGTCGACATTCAGGACACACGATCTGTCGCCCCATGACACGCTCCGACATGCACCATCGTAATCACAGCCCTTGACCGCACTATAAAGGCCTTTCCTTCACAGTCAAGCTCATTACCTTCTGGCGCAATCAGCTTCCGGCCTGCTGTTCCACCGGGAGGGGGTCAGATTGAATGACCTTGAGATCCGCGTGGGTTCTGCTATGAAGACTCCGCGTGGGGGGACTCCGGCTCACTGGGCAGGCCGGATTCGACGATACCGGCACGGAGATATTCATGATTGAGATTGGCAATGAACCGGGTGCTGATGTTTTTGGGGCACACGGCCTCGCACTCATACTGATTGCCACAGGACCCGAACCCTTCCCGGTCCATCGCCTCAAGCATGGCACTCACACGGCGCGCTCGCTCCGGCCTTCCCTGTGGAAGGGTCGCTAGGTGGGATACCTTTGCCGCCACATACAGCATGGCTGAGGCATTCTTACAGGCTGCGACACAGGCCCCACACCCGATACACGACGCCGCATCCATCGCGGTTTCCGCTTGGTCTTTTCCGATCAAGATGACGTTCCCGTCCACAGCGCCACCAGTATTGACGGAGATATATCCGCCCGCCTGCATGATGCGATCCAGCGCACTGCGATCCACGACCAAGTCCTTCAGAATCGGAAAGGCTTTGGCCCGCCAGGGCTCAATCGTAATGGAAGCCCCATCAGAAAACCGTCTCATGTACAGCTGGCAGGTCGTGATCCCCTGGTCTGGGCCATGTGGAATTCCATTGATAACCAGGGAGCAACTCCCGCAAATCCCTTCCCGGCAATCCTGCTCGAACGCCACCGGCTCTTCACCATTGCCGAGCAGTCTCTGATTGACCCCATCGAGCATTTCTAGAAACGACATGCCGGGGCTCACATCCTGCGCCTCGTACGTGATGAACCGACCCCGTTCGTGCGGGCCATTCTGGCGCCAAATGTTCAGGGTGAATTTCATAGCGTGTGCAGCAACCTCACTCGTATTTCTTTCACCCCTTACTCCTCACCCTCACCTTTTTCCAGCTATTGGTAGCTTCTCATGGTCGGAGGCACGAACTCGAACGCCAGCGGTTCCTTGTGGAGAACCGGCACAGCTCCATCCCGATACTGCCATGCCGCAACATAGGCGAACCGCCCATCGTCCCGCCGTGGCTCACCATCCTCTGTCTGATACTCCTCCCGAAAATGCGCGCCACATGATTCATGCCGATGGAGAGCGTCGTGACAGAGCAATTCGGCAAATTCAAGATAGTCCGCCACCCGTCCCGCATACTCCAACTCCTGGTTGAAAGCACTTCCCGCCCCCGGGACCATCACATCTCGCCAAAATTCCTCACGAAGGTTGGGAATCGCTTGCAATGCCGAGGTGAGCCCCCTTTCGTTGCGCGACATGCCGCAGTGATTCCACAAGAGCGTCCCGAGTTCTCGATGGAACATCGCCGCAGTTCGACGTCCCTTCACCGTCAGCAGACGGTTGACCCGCGTCTCAACGCGCTGGATGGCCCTGCGAGCCTCTGCATGATCGTCCGGAATAGAGAGGAGTTTTGCTGTCGCCAAGTAATGGCCAATGGTATAGGGAAGGATAAAGTAGCCATCGGCAAGTCCTTGCATCAATGAGCTGGCACCCAACCGGTTGGCACCATGGTCCGCAAAGTTTGCCTCACCGATGACGAAAAGACCCGGGACCGTACTCATCAAATTGTAATCCACCCAGAGTCCCCCCATCGTATAGTGCGGCGCCGGGTAAATCCGCATGGGAGCTTGGTACGCATCCTCTCCGGTGATCCGATGATACATGTCGAAAAGATTGCCATAGCGCTCACGGACCACTTCGAGCCCTTGTTGTTCGATGACTTCCGAAAAGTCCAGATACACACCCTGGCCGCCTGGCCCGACACCACGACCTTCGTCACACACAACTTTGACTGCACGCGAGGCGATGTCCCGCGGGGCGAGATTCCCGAACCGAGGGTATCGCCGCTCTAGAAAGTAATCGCGATCTTCCACTGGAATGTCACCGGGCAAACGGTGATCCGATGACACCTTCGGCACCCATAGCCGGCCATCGTTCCGAAGCGACTCGGACATCAAGGTTAACTTGGCCTGATGAGCACCACCCGGGGGGATTGCCGTCGGGTGAATCTGGGTAAAGCACGGATTGGCGAACGCTGCTCCATGTTTCCACGCTCGGTACGTGGCCGTCACATTACATCCGTTCGCATTGGTGGAGAGATAGTACACATTACTGTACCCACCCGTGGCCAGGACCACGGCATGAGCCATCTGCGCGCTGATACGTCCGGTGACCAAATCGCGAGACACAATCCCTCGAGCCTGACCGTCGACCAGAATCAAGTCGAGCAGTTCCGTACGCGGATGCATTGTGACCTGGCCGCGTTCGATCTGCCAACAGAGCGCCGAATAGGCACCTAATAGGAGTTGTTGCCCAGTCTGTCCCCGACAGTAGAACGTCCGAGAAACTTGAACGCCCCCAAACGACCGGTTCGCCAATTGACCGCCATACTCTCGGGCAAAGGGGATACCAAGCGCCACACATTGATCGATGATCTGTGTACTGACCTGAGCGAGCCGATACACATTGGCTTCTCGGGAGCGGAAATCACCGCCTTTGATCGTGTCATAAAACAATCGCCCGACACTATCGCCGTCGTCCTGGTAGTTCTTCGCCGCATTGATTCCCCCCTGCGCGGCAATGCTGTGTGCCCGACGCGGACTATCGTGGAAACAAAAGCACTCCACGTGATACCCAAGCTGTCCCAAGGTCGACGCCGCACTCGCGCCGGCAAGGCCGGTACCGACAACGATCACGGAGAGCTTCCGTTTGTTGTTGGGGCTGACCAACTTTTCGCTGAACCGGTGCCGATCCCATTTGCTTTCCAGAGGTCCGGACGGAATTTTTGAATCCAGTCTCGTCATCAGCGCACGATCCCCAAGAAGACGGCAAGAATGATCGCAACATTCCCTAGAACCACGATCAGGCTGATCACAGGTCCGAACGCTTTCAGCAAACGATTCAACGCCGCGTGCTCAAACCCCATCGTCTGTACACTGCTGGCAACCGCATGGCTCAGGTGAAGACCAAGCCCCAGCTGGCCGGCAAGATAGAGAACGACCATGAAGGGATTTTGAAACGCATGCACCACTTTGCCGTAGACATCCCGATAGCCCTCCGGATCGCGGCGATCAGCGAACCCGGGATCGATGACTCCAGCCGTGAGATGCAGGAGGTGGAACCCGACGAATAGCAACAGAACCATCCCGGAGATCGCCATGGTGCGGGACGCGATCGACGCCTGTCGATAGCGGTGGATCGTGTACTCAACAGGACGAGCGCGACGATTTCGCATACTCAGCTGGAGCGCAAGCCCAATGTGGAGCGCCGCCATACTCAGTAATCCGATGCGGACCGCCCAGAGCATGATCGGCATATCGCGGAGAAACGCGGCATACCCGTTAAGCGCATGAGGTCCTTCGAACAGCTGAAGGTTCCCCAGCATATGAAACACGACGAATACCACAAGGCCTAGCCCGGTCATGGCTAGGCCCATCTTCTTTCCGACCGAAGATTGGAAATGACTGAAGAGTCGTATCATCCAGCGCCATTATACAATGAACCATGAGCAAACGAACGCTTCGTCGGACCACTTCACCTCCCATACCCTTGACTCGAAGAGTAAGCCGCACCGGACCATCCATCGACCGCTGTACCCCAAACCACGTGATGTCCTTTTGCACTACGGAACTCAGGCAGATATGGAAAGGATGGACGCACCGGCATCAATGCCAATGCCATCGGGACAACTCTCCCAGGTCGCTACTTATCGAATGATGAGAGGAGTCGATTCGCGCGGGGTGACTCGACGGACCTGAAGTTCAAGCTGTTCAGAAGTTTTAAGCCCTGGGACCAGCACATCCATCGCCATGACACAGTTACGGCCGTTCTCCTTTGCAGCATACAGCGCTCTATCCGCTTGATCGATCAACTCCAGCGGAGCTCGGGCTCCAAATACACTGGATGACACACCGATACTCGCCGTCAGCGTCATGCCGGATGCCATTCGCACACGGTTGCCGGCTTCCGCAGCCACACGGGCTCGAAGGCGCTCCGCCAACACCGTCGCCTCACTCAATGTCGTGCGAGGAAACATCAGGCAGAATTCTTCCCCTCCATAGCGTCCGACCATGTCCGTCAGTCGCACCCCTGACTGAAGGCAGTCCGCGACGGCTTGGATCGCTTGATCCCCGACGGCATGCCCGAATTCGTCGTTCACACGCTTAAACTCGTCAATGTCGACCATGAGACAACAAAGCTCACTTCCTTGTCCACGCCCCGCAGCAAACGCCTCCTCAAACAAGGCATAAAATGCACGGCGATTGAGACATCCTGTCAGCGGATCACGTGAGGCCAGACGCTCCAGCTCCCCATTTTGCCGTAGGATTTCAGTCTGGGCGGCTTCAAGGCTCGCTACAGTCCGCATCAGTGCCTCATTGAACTCCGTAAGCTGTCGGTTCGCATGCCGAAGCTCCATGGTCCGTTCATCAACAAGATGACTCAACTCATTCACCTGGCCCGCAACCTTTTGCGCAAGGTCCCATTTCCGACAGAGCGCAGTCGCAAGCTGCAATACCTCGATGCTATTGAACGGCTTCTGCAGGATCAGCAACTTATCCGTTCGCCCAATTCGGCCTCTGATCTCCTCCCACGGTTGGTCGGAATAGGCGGTACAGATCACGACTTGCAACGCAGCATCTGCCGCCCAGAGACGCTCGATCGTCTCCAGCCCGTCCCAACCGGGCGGCATCCGCATATCCACAAAAGCCACCGCATATGGTTTCCCTTCCTTGACAGCCGCTTCAACGAAGGCCAGCGCGGTGGTCCCTTGCTCTGCACAATCGACCCTGAACTCGTCGCTGCTCCGGACAGGACCGGGCTCGCCGAATAAGGAGCCCCGTGCCTCTTCTAGAGCCTCCGATCCCTTGGTCGGGTGTAGAATTTTCAGGAAGTCATGATGGATCGACACATTGTCGTCCACGACCAGGATGCGTCGATTGATCTCCTCGCTTGTCACTCCACACCCCCCGACGACTCTTTACTGTGATGCGTTAACTTGCTTTGGCATGCAGCGACTGAGCGGATACCTTCCTAAGCCGCATCGTGCACCAAAATGTCGAGCCCCGTCCGGAAACACTTTCAACCCCCACTGTTCCCCCCATCATCCCGGCTAA
>JAHBWO010000138.1 GCA_019636945.1 Nitrospira sp.
CCCCTTCTCCCTTGGCACCGTCAATGCACTGGCCTCAAAGTGGCAATGGTTGAGTTATGGAAGGGAGGACGATGATGACACAGACGGCAACGACACAAGCTGTCATGGACATTGTGCGTCGCTCGCCAGGTTGCGACCTCGAAGAGATCGCCCACCGATGCCCTGGGCTGACGTGGAACCAAGTCTTTCTTGAGGTCGATCGACTCAGCCGAGAGGGCGACGTGATTCTGAAGCTACAACAAAGGGGGCATTACAGTGTAAAGCCCTGTATCAGACACTCATAACAACCCACAAGGAGGCGATGGTCATGAGCGCATTGACACGATGGGAGCCGACGACAAGATGGAACCCTTTCAAAGAACTCGAGGAGATGGAAAAACGACTCTCAGGCTACTTTGGGCGTACGGCAACTCCAGCCGGCAGCGACAAGAAGGAAGCCATCTCGGTTGCCGAATGGGCACCGCTGGTGGATATCTCGGAAGATGACAAAGAATACGTCATCAAAGCGGAACTTCCCGAGATGAAGAAAGAAGAGATCAAGATCAATGTTCATGACGATGTGCTTGCGATCAGCGGTGAACGGAAATACGAGAAGGAAGAAAAGAGTAAAAAATACCACCGGGTCGAGCGCGCCTACGGCAGTTTCATGCGGAGCTTTACGCTTCCGGAAGATGCCGATGGGTCCAAGGTCAACGCCGAGTATAAAGACGGCGTGCTGAAAGTCCATCTTCCAAAGTCGGAGAAGGCCAAGCCAAAGGCGATTGAAGTGAAGGTGTCGTGAGAGGAGTCGAGGTTTCGGTTCAGGTTGAGGGCAAGAACGCCGTCCCTGACTTGACCTGAACCTCACCCTTGGCCTTGCTCAGAAAAGGAGGGCGCCATGTTTCGCCATCCCCGTTACCTCGAGATTCCATGGGACGTCCATTGGGATGAGAAGGAATCCCGGTCACAGCATCATCTGCTGCTCATGCTGATTCTGATCTTCATGGTGATGTTTCTGATCGGGGTTGGTGTGACAAGCGGTCTTGCATAGATTGACAGATTTACTTGGTTGAGCCAAGCAGACAACCAGAGGTTCGTGTGACGTTTAAGAATCGCGAAGAAGCTGGTCGACGGCTCGTCGATCGACTGCTCCAGTATCGTGAAAACCCGGCAGCAGTCATCCTGGCACTTCCTCGTGGAGGGGTGGCAGTCGGGTATCAGCTGAGCCTGGGGCTGCACCTTCCCCTGGATGTGTTCATCACCAGAAAACTAGGCGCGCCGGATAACTCCGAGTATGCACTCGGCGCGGTGGGGGAGACCGGAATAGTCTATCTCAACCCGGATGCCAGGGCGACGTATGGTCTGTCTCGTGCGGACATTGAGGATGTGGTCCAGGTGCAGCAGCGAGAGATCGCTCGCCGGCAAACGCTTTACCGCCAGGGCCGGCACCTGCCCATGTTGACCGACCGCATCGTCATCCTCGTCGATGACGGCATCGCGACCGGTTCCACATTCTTCGCATCCGTCCAATCCATCAGACACTTAAAACCAGGTCGCCTGATCGGCGCCATTCCGGTCGGCCCGGTGGAGACCATCCACGAAGCCCGCAGGCAGGTGGATGAGTTGGTGGTCCTTGCCACACCGGATCCATTCTGGGCCGTGGGCAACCACTACATAGACTTTGCCCAGGTCAGCGATCACGACGTGGTGGAGTACTTAAACCTGGCGGACGAATCGCTGTTGGAGTGGAAGGAACGGGCACACGCGTCAACAACCTCGCCGCCGCGCTAAGGGAGCAGTATGACAGCTAAAACAAAGACATCCGCCGGCCTGGGAGCTCGACATGATCGGACTGTCCAGGAGTATCAACACGACACCTATAAGCTGCGCGGAAAACTCAGGGAACCGACGGTCTGCACCGAATGCGGAGCCGTGTTTCATAAGGGACGATGGACCTGGGGCGCGAAACCGCTGGACGCTGATGAGATCATCTGCCCCGCTTGCATGAGAATCCGTGACAAGTACCCCAAGGGCCTTGTCACGCTCAAAGGCGCTTTTAAGGATGACCAGCATGAACAAGTGACCGGCCTGGTGAGGAATGCGGAGGAAACCGAGAAACGTGAACACCCTCTGTCTCGAATCATGTCGATCGAAACCAAACCCGAAGGCCTCGTCATCTCCACGACTGACAGCCATCTGCCTCGGCGAATCGGTGAGGCATTGAAGCATGCGTATCATGGCGAGCTGGAGTTGCATTACGACAAGGATGAAGATTTTGTGCGCGTCACATGGACGAGATGACACATGGTTGACTCATGTTTATGACGCGCATCGATACCAGAAGGGGGGTCACTCGATCTTGAGAAGCCAGGCACCATCGACCATCACCCGTTTCATAATCGCCATGGTCTTCCTCGTGAGTATGGGTACGGCCGAGGCAAAAATCGTCGTGCCTCCGACCGGTTCGGTGATCGAAGTCGACCAGGCAACGCTCAAAGCCGTGCTCGGTGCTTTTGAGCAGGCAGAAGAAGCCATCAAAACCCATGACCTCGACAAGGTCATGAGCATGTATGCTTCTCAATACAACTATCACGGGCTGAAGAAGGACGATATCCGAAAAATCTGGAAAGAGCTGTTTGAGGAGTATCGGGATATTGCCAGCACCCACCTCTTCACGAAGATAGCCAAGGTCGGAGCGGGTCGCGACGCCGTGTTGGAGGTCACCTGTACCGGCCACCTCTGGGCAAAATCAAAGACCAGCGGCCTCTATGTCCCCATCGACAGTTGGCATGAGGAAATACACTACCTCGTCCTCGAAGATAGAGCGTGGCGTCTTCGCGGCAATCTCGGTGAATCACCGCGCGTGCTTCCATTCGGGACCGCGCCACATCCGCTGTTTTGATGAATCGGATGGGAAAGGCTATGGCATGAGAGTCATCATCGGCGTCGACTGGTCGGATCAGACATTCGCTGCGGTCGCCCAGACGTTCCACCTCTATCATCCCACCGATGTCACGTTGGTCCACGGCGTCGAATTAGGGATGCTGGAGCATCCGCTTGTGGCCCAAGCGGGCAACGTGCAAGGGTACGACGATTTCCGCCGTGCAATGGTCGATTCGGGACGACAAGTCGTGGAACGTGCTGCTGCCATGGTCCCGGCGGAGGTCACGTCGATCAGGAAGGTCAACGAGGTCAGCAATCCCGCTCAGCTTATCCTCGATAGCGCGAACAACCTATCGGCCGATTTGGTCGTGATCGGAGCTCGTGGGCGGAACCGTTTGTCCGAAGTCGTTCTTGGCAGCGTATCCCATCGCGTACTGTTGCACAGCTCCCGCCCGACCTTGATCGTCAGAGGTGCGGCACGCAAGATTCAACGGGTGCTCGTTGCTATTGAGGATCGAGACGATGCCGACCGAGTCGTCCGATGGCTGACGCAGCATCCCTTCGTCGATCCCGTCGAACTGTGTGTGGTCCACGCCGTCGTCCCGATCGGGGTCAATGAGCCCTATGTCGGACCGGAAATCAGCGCCTGGCTGGACGATGTGCAACGGTATGCAGAGGAACTCGTGCAAACGACCGCCGGTAAACTTGTCAGCGCTCACCATACGGTGACTACGAAAGTCATCCAGGGGAATCCCGTCGCCGTGATCGAACAGGAGGCGAAGGACATGGATTTAGTGGTCGTGACCTCGCATGGGCGGAAGGGAATTTCCCGCTTTCTCCTAGGCAGTGTCTCGCATGCGGTCGTGCATCATGTTACCTGTCCGGTGTTGGTCCTACGGTGAAAGGATTGAAGATGAAGACGATACTGCTCTTCGCGATGGCACTCATTTCCGTCTCGACTTCTATAGTTTTTGCTCAAGTGATCCGAGGGGATGCGAAAGCTGGACAACACGTGTATGAGCAACAGTGTCTCCGTTGTCACGGGGTCACACTTGACGGGAACGGTTCGGACAGCAAGGACTTAGTCATCCCGCCGGCCAATCTTCAATCCAAACAGAGTCGATCCAAGACCGATTGGGAACTCTTGGTGGCGATCTCGAACGGCGTACTGTTCAGCCCTATGCATGGCTTTCGAGGGAAGCTGACGGATCAGCAACTGCTGGATGTGCTCTCCTACATTAGGTCCGTCGCACAACCGGATCTCACCAGTTAGCGTAGGGTGTCGGTCCAGCTCGCAAAGCAGTTGTGCTTCCTGCCTCGCCTCGCGATACAACTGTTCATCCTTCTCCTCTGCGGCTGGGCAAGTGCCTGGTCGGGAGAGACGAATCCGGATATCGAGGTGTTCGTTCGAGCCGGATGTCCGCATTGTGAAGCGGCAAAGCTCTTCCTTAACGATCTTCGACGTGAGCGCCCCTCGCTTCAGGTTGTTCTCTACGACATCGCTGCTGACTCCACCGCACGACAGCGACTTGCAACATTGGCAAGGGATCGCGGTATCACCACGATCGGCGTACCGACCTTTGTCATCGGCACAGAGGTGCTCATCGGATTTGATTCTGCCGACACGACCGGTGCTGAGATCCGCGCCAAACTGGATCGCCATGCACAAGGCTCCATCTCACATCCAGCTGTCGAGGGCATCGACGCGGGATGGTTCGGACGACTTCGCGTTCAGGAGCTCGGTCTTCCGCTTTTCACCGTTCTCATCGGCCTACTTGACGGCTTCAATCCTTGCGCCATGTGGGTCCTGCTCTTTCTCCTGTCGCTGCTGGTCAATCTGCACGATCGGCGCAAGATGGCGCTCATCGCCGGCACTTTCGTCGCTGTGAGCGGGTTGTTCTACTTCGCCTTCATGGCCGCTTGGCTGAATGTGTTCCTTTTGCTCGGCTTCTCACGCGCGGCCCAGATCACGTTGGGCAGCGTCGCGCTTCTCGTGGGGGCGGTCAATATCAAGGACTTCTTTGCCTTCCATGCCGGTATCTCGCTCAGCATTCCCGAATCCGCGAAACCGGGACTCTACGTCAGAATTCGCCGCATCCTTCAAGCGGAATATCTCGCCGGGGCCTTGGCGGGCGTCGTCGTACTGGCCGGCCTGGTCAATACGATCGAACTGCTCTGTACGGCAGGGTTTCCAGCGGTCTACACCCAGATTCTGACGATGCAACAGTTGCCGACCTGGCAATACTATGCCTATCTCGGCCTGTATAACCTGGCCTACATTCTTGATGACACCGTCATGGTGACCATCGCAGTGATCACGTTGAGCCGAAGAAAATTACAGGAACAAACCGGCCGCTGGTTAAAACTCACCAGTGGTCTGGTGATGGCAAGCCTTGGAGCGGTCTTGCTTCTCCATCCTAAGTGGCTGATCTGAAAGAACACCTCACCTCAACAACACAACGTGCCCGCTGCGACTGGGTTGGTATTTGTGCGTCTTCTCTCATCACCTTGCTCACGGCCTTCACGCAGCGGAGATGATCCGGGGAGTCAAACGGTATTGAAGCCTTTGAAGAAACCTTGTCGTGGTTATCGCGTCTTGTTGAAGAAATTCTCGAAATCAGCGAACTCGACCTCAATCCGATCTTCGCCGCCCCAACCAGTCAAGACTGTCGGATCGTGGACGCGAGGAGTCGAGCCCTCCACGATCCGCTGTTTAGGATCACCCTACTTTGGTCTATTCGAGTCCTCTGAATAAGCTTCCCGGCAATCCATGCCGATTCTTCGATACGTCTCAGTTGGCCCAATTCGACACAACTCTGGATGAATGAAGTCCTAAAAAGCACCAATTCATTACCCAGTTTGTGAATAGTCCATTCATTTAGCAGTACCCGCTAGAGACCTGTCCATACAAATACAAGCCTTTTACCCGTTCTCTCTCGCTTCTAGTTATCTCCGCCTGTTCGGCACTGGTGTTGCACTCTTGGCTGGTAAATGCTGTCACTTTGGTACACGGAGAGAAATAGGAGCAGATCAATTTAGAGGATGCCTGACTCAAAAACAGAGGATGGTACCTGCAAAGGTGAAGACTATAAGGAACCCATTGCATTGATATGATTTTCTATGATGGAGGCAACCATGAAGGCTCTCGTTTCATCAGTTCTTCTTGTGCTCTGCGTTTTTGCTTATTCCAGCTCAGCTCGAGCGGAGGAAGAAGTTCGGGTCAAACCGGTAGATGTCTATATCTCCGGGTTCGGAGGGTTCTCGCACCCATTCAAGACAGATATTTCATTAGATGGCGTGAGGTTACAGGATGTCAAACTCGATAACTCACCTTCTTTTGGAGGAAAGATTGGGATGTGGATCACGGCTCCTCGAAAAACCTTGGGAATCGATGTGGGCGTGGAGGTTGACGTAACCAACTTTAATCCCGATGCGTCGAGCGGGCAGGTGCTGCCGTCAAACGTTGGGCCAGTCATGCTCCTGGCAACGCTGGATCTCAATGCCACTTACTTCGGCATAAACATTCTGACTCGTCTCCCAATGGGTGTAACACCGGAGCTTCCCAACGGTCGCTGGTTCCCCTACATCGGTCTAGGTGGAGGAGGACAACGGCTGACCTTCCAGGCGCCTGGAACAAACGAAGGCAGAGATACGGCACCGGCTTTTCAGGGGCTCGGGGGTGTGAAAGTGTTTTTGACCAAGCACATTGCCGCCTTTGCAGAAGGGAAATTCATCCACGCCTCTCACTCATTGAAGGTTGAAGGTAACGGCAGTGGCAGCGTTGATCTGACCTTAAATAGTGTCCATGGGGTTGGGGGACTGTCCTTCCACTTCTGAGGGGAATTCAATGGGTTAGGTCTCTCCAATAGACGGGCGTGCTGTCGTAAATGCGTTCGATAGGCTGACGAAACATCGAAGCATGGGGGAATTGGCCTCGTTTATCGTAAAGACCGCTATCGATGTCCATGGGAAGGGAAGTTATGGTTCATAAAACGGAACGGATTGTGATGCTGACTCGCCTTATGCTCATCGTGCTCCTGATCGGGACATTTGGGTGTTCGTCGGCCACATATATTCGCGCGAAGGTGACCGAAAACCCGCTTGATCGAGTGGCGCAACAAGCCCAGGAAGATTGGACGGTCCAACGAATAGACGCGAATACGCTGGAATTGAGCGATGCCTGGCCGATCCACAGTATTTTTGCTCTGGGGTACAGTGCCTCCTATGCGAACCTTTCGTATAACGCGGCTGATTCTGTGTTGGATATTCGCTACTATTTCCAGTCGAATCAGCTCGGCCTGCTCTTTATCCCATTTTCCCTCGACGCCGAGCCAGGTTTTATGGGTGGAGCCCTCAAGCCGATCATGAATGATCAGATCAAGGACATTCTCCGATGGAGCGATGCGTCGGTCCTGTCGAGACGCGCCGGTGACAAGTCGGAAACCTTTCCCCCGAAGAATGACGTCTCACCAGGATCGCGGAACTAGGAAAAATCACCGGAAGGTTACGTGGGGTAGATTTAAGGGGGCAAACCCCGTCGCTTTTGCCCACATTGAGAAACATCAAACCAGGGAGCGAGTGCCTGGCAAAGAGCGATACTGTGACGAGGATTTTGGAAAAGAATGGTATGAAGAGCGGCTCCATGTTGATGTGGCTTGCTTTGGGCCTTACCCTCATCATGCTCCATCTGACGTCCTTTGCAGTGGCTCAAGAACCTGTTGAGGAAAAGCCGGCCGATAACATCACTCCCGAGCCCACCCAGGACACTCCACCGCCAGCCCTACCGGAACCATGGTACAAAACTCCCACGAAGAACAATCTGGTGCTTTCCTTAGGTGGCGCAATTTGGCCCAGCCTCAGCGATAAAGAGTTCGGCTCAACATCGACTACAGGCCTCCCGGGTAGTCTAAATTCGCTCGGCATAGCATTCCAGGTGGCGTATGAGCGCCATATCATCCATTGGCAACGCGGTGATCTCTATCTGGGCGCAGAGTTCGGTGGGTTCCGGTTTGATAATGACGAAAAGAATGATAGCACGCAACCGACTACGGGAACTGTGGACAAGGGTGCGCTTGACGCCTTTGCATGGTATGCAGGCCCTAGCATCAAATACATGATCGGGGAAGGGCGCGTGAGGTTTTTCGTAGGTGGCGGAGGTGGCTATTATTCTCTCAAACTCACGGAGACGGACGTATTCACAAGACCACTCTGTACGAGCGTGCTACCGACTTGTGGCACAACCAAGCGTTCGCTGACAAAGTCGGCCATGGGAGGGCATGTTTCATTCGGGCTAGACTTGGCTGTGTTCCAGACCCAATCAGGGTGGCAATGGCGACTTCGACTTGAGGACGATATTCACCTGGTGAACTACGGGAGCCTCGATCACTTTGCACCCGGAGTCGGGGGCCTCTCAGGACCGCTCAACGTCATCCAATTTAGTGTAATGGCGGGATTTTAGAAGGACGGACGTATCCTCGAAAGGGGCGGACCCACTGCTATCCCAAATAACTGTTCCGAAGAGAGAACGGTGGTCCCTTCGGCAACAGGGCGACGCAAGGTCCCTCCCCCCTGGGCTTCGCCTGGACGTCACACTTGAAAACCTAACCGCAACATATGTGAGGCGCAATGTGGAGATCTATTCCAGATCGATGACCGTCACAAAGCCTGTGATCGTATTATTATGTATGAATCTGAATATGGTTTTAGGTTGTTCTTTCTGGTCGCCACCAATGAACATATGGCTTTCACATGATGTGCTGTCGATCCCACAGCAGAGATTTTCGGATCACATCATCATGCAGAAGGAGGTCGATGACAGACGCGGGGCCCCTGACCGGATTGGTCATCGATATACGCTTTGCTTGTTACCGGACATAGGCGGGGGAGTGTACGCGATCGACCCAGTTGGTATTGAAATTGTCAGGCAGGTGAAGGAGGCACTGGAATCAGTAGGGTATCACGTCACCCTCACAGATGTGCCGTACTCCGATCCCCTTCCAGCAAAACTTTTGAAGATCCAAATCAACGAATTGTATTTCAAGAATTGTGGGCTTCACTTTTTCACTTGGGGCAACATTAGCCTGACCTTGACCCTAACAAGTCATGAGGGGAAGGTGCTTTTTGTCGCAACAGCCCAAGAGGATGGGCAGTCAATGTTAGGTGGTTTCATGGAATGGCGAGGTTTTACTGAAGCTGTCAAAAAATCGCTTACTGGCGTTCTCAACCAAATAGTGACGGCATCATCCACTGAGGAGTTTCGCCAAGCCCTCAAGAGGTAATGGTCACAGAACAATAGATCCCCTGACAGTGCAGCTGCCGAGTGATCACTGCCAATTCACCGCAGGAGATATACGACATCCTCAAACAGGAACAGCGTACGTGGTGAGTTTAAGTGGTCACCCGTCTCGAAGACGCCGGTTTGTCAGAAGCTCGGCATGACAGGGTTACGGGGGCGAAAGCCTTATCACCCCTCACTCCTCACACTGCAAACTCGACACACACTTTCTGCCCAATTCTCGCCATAAGCGTGATGAGCATTTCCAGACCGAACTTGTCCCACTTGCCACGCATTACGACGCCCATTTCATGTGGAGCTTGCGATTGTGCAATGCGCAGTCTCGAAGGTACAGATTGATCAGGCTTTGATACGGGATTCCCATTTCTTCCGCGATGGACTTGAAATAAGTCACCGTATCGCAATCCAGTCGCATCGTAACCGGCTGTTTCAAATTCTTGACATACGGATTCTTACGCCCTTTCATCTTAGAGAAGTCGTAATGATCTCTCATGGTCGTTGCCTCCAATATTCCCGCTCTTCACCTTTATCGGCCTTCCTTGCGGAGAACACCCGTATCACGCTTTCACTCTCTCGATAGCAGTGACATACCACGACCACTCGCAACCTGAAACTCATCCCAAGCAGGATGAAGCGGTCTTCCTCCATCGAGTGGTCAGGATCAAAGTATTGAACGGCATGCTCATCATAAAACACCGTCCGTGCCTCTTCGAATGAAATACCATGTTTCCTGAGATTACCTTTCGCCTTCGCAGCATCCCACTCGAATCGAACCCCATCCATCCGTACACTGTACATACGGCATGAGGCTCCGTCAAGGCAACCCTCGCCCACTGATAACGGTCTGGCAGTTGCACTTTCAGTTATGAGTCTACTGCTCCGGATGCGGGTCTTTTCTGATCAGCGCAAGGTAGAGGAGCGTATCGGCGAGGTCTTGATCGGTCATGGTGGTGTCGGGAAACATACCGGTGCCGGGATGGCCCTCCCGGATGGCCCGAGCCCGTTCCTGGTTGTTTTTGAGGCGCAAGACATCGGGGTTTCGTAAATCGGATGGAGGAGGATTCAGTTTTGCGATGAGCTTGGCGGTGTCCGCTTCCACTCGTGGTGTCCGATACAAGTATCCGTCGATGCCGTGACAATAGTAGCAGACACCCTTGCCGTTGAAGATGTCTCGCCCCCGCAAGATATTGCCCTTTAGTTTCCCGCTCGGTTGAGCAGCCGGAGGTTCTGCCCAGACGTCATGAGCTAAGAGGACCGTCTCCATTCCCAACCAACCCACGAGCAGGACACTGAATGTATTCAACCAGGCTTTCTTATTCATTGGTCTATTTCGTCTGTCTAGTCTATCAAGTTGAATTGGTTACTCTGTGTCAGCCCGCATACCAACCCACATAGACCAGACGAAGCAGAGCGACCGAACCAACAAGACAGACCGGGCTCGCGTAACTCGTCAGTGCCCACTGCAGCAGGCATTGCCCCGGTCTTCCGAAATCGTCTTCATGGTGGTGAAGATCGTATCGCGCTCCTCCGCATTGGTGACGTTATCAATGGCAGGATAGAGCGCCTTCTCTTCCTTTCTATTGTGGGAGCCCAAGAGATTGAGCAAAGCCTGCTCCTCTTGATCACTATTGAGATCCTGACTCTCCACTTTCCGATGAATCGCGTCAAGCAGCTGCTTGATCTGCTCATGCTCAAATCGCATCACGGGGGTCGGCCCGTCCTCGATCATCCCGGTCTTCTCTTCCCACATTGGAAACAGCAGCTCCTCTTCCCAGACGATATGCCGCTGGAGCCCAACTTTGAATTCCTTGAACGCGTCCTTCGCCTTGGCAAAGTCCGATCGTTTCGATGTCTGAAAGGTCTTGAACAATTCATCCAGCCGGTCATGATCCTCCGCGTACAATGCCGTGATCGTGTTCTGCTCGCTCATTGCTTCCCCCGCCATACCCACACAGGTACTTTCATTCCGGTTCTCTATCGTCCCTCCAGCAGACTCGAGGGTCTTATCGCTCTCTCCGCTCCCGTATAGCGTCTTTGCCTGCTTGCAAAGCCGCTTCCACATCAGCCCGGCGCTCATCGACAAATTGTCTG
>JAHBWO010000139.1 GCA_019636945.1 Nitrospira sp.
TATTCGTCCAACTCAACCGATCCTGGAACGGGCCGCACCGGCCGGTTGCCGCACGAGACCCACCCAGTGAAAAGGGATTCCACCAGTGCCGCTCTTTCTCATACTTGACTCGAAGGACGGGCATGCTCGCTTTAGCCAGCACTTTTTCTCCGGCATAGAACACGTTCCGTAACACCAGACCGGTATCGTCGCTGATGTCCCAATCAAGGCTCCATGGTGTGAAATCGATATGGCCGGATCTGTCTTCAGCCAAGAGGAAAGACGGCGAGAAGAGACCGCCCAGCAACGCCAAGAGGAGGATGATTCGCTGTTTCACAGGCCGCTCCTTTACGGATGTGCGTCTTCTTTTTCGACCTTCAGAACGGTTTGTGCGCTCAGATCGACAACAGCCCAATATTCCGGATTACCGGTGAGCCCCTTGGAAAACGTCACCCAGAAGACCCGGTGACCGTACCCCGGTTCGTTCCACAGCACCCCGTCTCCCGGCTGCATGAGAATCGCGTGACCATCCAGCTGCGGAAGCCCGCCCGGAATTCGGCTGTCCTTTCTCGCCAGATCGATGGCCTGCTGCATTTCCTCCTCTCCCTCCGGAGGAAGGTACGACCGATCTCTCTGCACGATCGTGATGACATCCTCACCCTTTATCTCAACATCCACGGCAACATCGTTCGTATAGCTGTAAAACAGCAGATGATGTTTGGGCATCATTCCGGTGCAACATTCGGAAAGATGTGTGGTACTCGGATCGGTGACCGTTACGGAGATGACCGTGTAGCGACCCCCAAGGACCTGGCGGAGTTTCGAGTTGGTCACGGCTTTCGCTGCGAGGTCCGAGGCTCTCGCCGTCGACGCCGCCCCATCCGCTACAGTGCCCAGGCCGGCGGGAAGCGCGGTGATCCCCATCGGTCTCCTGCGTACACCGTCAGCGGGATCATCGAATTCCAACCGATGGACATGACCAGGAGGGAAAGGCAGGGAAGCAGCCTTGACGGTTTCCGGACTTCGTACTTCACTGTGCTGGCGTGGACCGGACAATGCCGAACAACCCTGATGCAACAGCACAAGCATCAGCAGAAGCAGTCGACCATGAGCGGACACCGGCTCACCCCTTCTCATCAGATTTGTTCCGCAATGACACCACCCCAAGGATGGGAACTGCCGATCATGCCGCGGCAACCTTCATGGCCACCTTTGCCGCAAACTTCGCCAGGCCGACCGCCCCGTCGAGGACAAACGCCAGTTTCTGCCGTTTTTCCGCATCGAGTCGTGCACGATTCAACAACGTATCCAATTCGTCGATCTCCGGCTGGTTGAACGGAATCATCCTCGACACCGTCTCGTTAAACGTGTCGGCCAGTTTCTTGTACAGCCTGGACCGATGAAGCAATTGCAAGGCGCGCAATTCCGGATCACCGTCGGAATCGCGAATGGCCTGACTCACCTCATTGATCTCCTCAAGCAGCGCAGCTTGAGTGGCTCGAACGTCGGAGGATTTGGCCACCACGAACTTGACGTGAGGACCAAGCGCGTCCAACACTTCCTGAGCATCGTCCTTCGCCACATTCAACTTGGTGAAGAACTTCCGTATGTCAGTGGCAGCCGTTTCACCAAGCTCGATCCCCTCTCTGATCTGAGTGATCAGCGCGTCATTCTGTTTGAGAAAGGCGGTGATACCTTCGACGCTCATCGGGATACTCATTGAGGCCTCCTCCAGCTCACAGGGTCTTCGCCATTCCTATTCACTTGACTCGTTC
Source organism: Nitrospira sp. (assembly GCA_019636945.1). Classification (GTDB taxonomy): domain Bacteria; phylum Nitrospirota; class Nitrospiria; order Nitrospirales; family Nitrospiraceae; genus Nitrospira_D. Next base: position 1,755 of record JAHBWO010000139.1, read on the forward strand.
GACAAGGTCCATGAGATCCACCGTCAGCGATCGCGTCCGATCCAACGCTCGTGATTTGAGAAACCGATAGGTCGCCGCTTCACCCAGCGCCTCGTTCACCGTCCGCGAACTGGCGAGCACCTGAGCCAACCGATCCGATCCACCTGGGACGTGTTCCACCAACGCCCTAACGAACTCGGGATCGACCGAGGCGAGGAATGATTTCTGACTGTACCGCTCGATCTGTGTATGGATCGTCGCGAGCTCACCCCACGAATCTTCAATACGGCTGACCGCCTCCAGTACCGCACAAAAATCGTCCTCGAATTGCTTCTTCACCGCCTGTTCAAGTCCTTGGTACTCAGCAAGATACGTCTTGCCGATCAAGTAGGACACCGCCCATGCATCGACCCCCTTCTTCGTCAGCACATTCTGCGGTGACGCGGCAATGAGCGCATGTCGCGCTTCGGCGGCCTGAACGAGCTTGATACTGGCATCAAGGTCATCGAGCGATTGCTTCAAATACTCGATCCGTTTTTGAGTATCGCGATGGTATTGGTGGAGATTGGTCTGCGCGGCATCGATCTTGACACCTTCTCGTTTGACCAGATCTCGAACCGCGTTGCTCTGAATCGAATGACAGCCTGCTTGGGCAACCAGCACGAGCAGCGCCATAGCGACGACGACTCTAGGTGACTGCATGAAAGGCTCCTTCCTGTAACTACCCTCTCACCGCAAGGCCTTTACGGACTCGCTCAGCTGTCGGATGTCCGCTTTGTCTATCGTGATATCGATGTCAAGATAACGTTTGACCATCCCGTTGAGCCGACGCAATGCGGCAAGATTCGTTTGATAGTCGTCAAATCCGCTGTAGTCAGTCGGCCTGGTGTTCTCTTCGATCTTTCGCTCGGCTTCCACCTGGGTATGAATGACGTTGATGAGAGTCGGAATCTCACGGATGAGGCTGTTCATATCGCCTTGGCCTTTTTCAAACACGATCGTACCCTGTTTGTCTTTGCGTTCCGGAAGGTCCTTGAGACGCATGCTATTGATGGCATGGATCAGTGCGCTTCGCATGTCGGGGGCTGTTCCGAATTCTTTGATCGTCGCCGAAACCAGCGCGCCTCTGCCGGCCTCGTCCGCCGGACCGGGGTCGGTCGTCGCCCATTTCAACGCCAGGTTGAGTAGCGCCAGTTGCTTCGTGTACTGATACCAGTACGCATAGCGCTGGTCGATCGTCTCCAGGAGTTGGCGATGCATGTCCATCAGCCTGGCGTTTTCGGCATAGGCCTGATCCTTGGCGAGCAACGCCTGCTTGACTTCCGGCGGCGTCGTGCAACCGATACACAGGGTGCTCAGTACAGCGAGAACGGTGTGCGCCGTTTTCATGACCATCTCTCCTTCCGACTCATCACCCGGCAGGAACACGAATTGACATCGCACTCAGCGTTCAGGAGACATCTGTTGGGAAGCGACTCAAGGGTAGCGAGAGCGGAAAACGATTGCAAGGACGATATCGGGTTTTGATGGATTTTGTGGTCCCAAGATCCGTATAGACCAGTACAAACTAGGAGATCTGCTAGGCGATCTCACGTAGAATGTCCTGGTAGTACGTCTCCAGTATGCCGGCTTGAGCCTGCTGCACGATGACCAACTGACGTTGGTCGAAGGTATTCGCGCAGTACAAATACTGAAACCCTAGAAACCTTCCACGCTCGACATGGACCTGTCGACCGTCCGGCTCCTCGCGTGTGGTCTCGGCGAGCACGTCGCGGCCCATGAGTTGTTCCCATGCCGTTTGAGCGGAAGGCCGATGATTTTCATAGAGGGGATGCTCGGCATCGCTAGAGATCGCGATGGCTTCAGGAGCAAATGGGCGACCCTCATCTGGCTCTGGTGATTCATCCCATATGACAGTCTCCTGACTTCTGCGCTGCAACCGATAACATGGTCCGTCCTCTACAAGTTCTTCGACTGTGTGATATCGGACGGGGATGGGAGGTTCGATCAGCTGTAACCCTCTCGCCGCCAGGGCTCGCTGGAAAGGCACTCGTCTGGCCAGTTGCCTGCTTTTCTCACACACCATCACGTGCCCCTCTGAAGACAGCACATCCACCAGGTTGTCCAACCGACGACCAAGCCCTGTTCGCTGTTCGAATGCCGCCTGAAGTGTCGGATCGTTCCCACGTTCAAAGGTCCGCCAACTTCGGCTTGGAAGTCCAGGATCTTGCTCAGCCTGAAACAGCGCATGGGTGGCCACCGCAAGATCGTAGCAACCGGAAAGCCGCTGGACCTCTCCGTCCACACAGTCGAAGCGGAGATTGCGTATGCCCAATCGGTCAGCTTGTTTTTGTCCGACCGCAATGGACGCGGGTGACCGGTCGACCCCCACAAAACTCTTCTCCGGAAACAGGCGTGCACAAAAAGAGGTCAGAATCCCCAGTCCACAACCAAAATCGAGGATCTGCTTCGCAGCACCACACTGCACCGCCATCCATGGAGCGATCGCTTCGTAATAGTCGTATCGCTGGCTGTACAGCACCGGAAAGATCGTCGGACGGGCAGCAACATCATAGAAGGCAATCTCATCGCGACGATCGCCTACGCGTTTTCGTTCGGCGCATGACGCAAGCTGTTTCAGATCGTCCGGAGAGAATTGTTCCTGTTGCCAGGCAAAGTAATCGTGGTCGGTCGTGAACTTCCTGAGTCCCCACCAGGCCAGATGCTCGAAGAGGGCCGCTCGTATCTCATCTGAAGAGGGGAGCATATGGCCGATGGCTTCTGGCCGAGGACTAGGTGAAAAACAGGCGTATCATCCTGAATGGTCCGTGCTATAGGCCATTCGCTATACGCTCCTCGCCTCAGCACGACACACTTCACGCTTTACGCCTGACACTTCAACGGAAATCACGGCCTCTTCAGCATGATGGCGTCGAAGTACGTCTCCGGTACCGGATGGGGTAACCGTAGCTGTCCGGATCCGAATGCCACATACTTTTCACAGGTCAGCTGCTCCAGACCAATCGGGCCCTTCGCGTGCAACTTCCCGACACTCAACCCCACGTCATGCCCCATCCCGAAACTCTCTCCAGCATGCAGCCTGGTCGACGCATTCACCAGCACGGCGCCGGCATCGACTTCCCTGGTGAATCGCATCGCCGACTCATAGCGGTCGGTGGCAATCACCGCCGTCAGACAGGGGCGATGGGCGGCAATGTGCGCCAACGCCTCGTCCAAGCCTTCCACCATCTTGATGGCTAAGGTGGGTCCGGCAAACTGCGTCCGCCAATCGGCCTCCGTTGCAGGGACAATTGCCGTATGGCCCGTCATGGCCATCTGCCCCATGAGGGCGACGGTCTTCGGGCAGGCATGCACCTCCACTTTAAACTGATCGAGTAATCGATTGATCAACGGCGGCAGGAACTGTCGCCCGATCACCTGTTGCACGAGCAACGTATCCAGGGAGTTGGAGGCTCCCGGCTGTTGGACTTTCGAGTTAATCACCAGATTTTGCGCCATCGGAATGTCGCTGTCGCCGTCGATATACAGCTGCGTCACCCCCCCGTCATCGCACAACACCGGCACCTTCGCCTGCTCCGCGACAGCCTTTCGTAACCCGGCGCCGCCTCGCACGATAAGGGCGTCCACCGCTTTTGCCGATCGCATCAGTTCGAGCGCCACATCTCGATCCGGCCGATCAATTAGAACCCAAGCCCCAGCCGGTACCCCACTCTTCAAGGCCGCCTCACGCAACCCCGCATCAATCGCCTGATGGGTATGCCGCCATTCCGGAGCCCCGCGAAGAATACAGAAATTCCCCGACTTCAGCCCCAACGCAATCGACTCCACCGTGACGAGCGGACTGCGCTCCGAAAGCACTCCTAGCACGCCGATCGGTACCTTGACCCGCGAGACGAGCAACCCATCCGGACGCTCCTGCCGTGACACCACCAGCCCCACCGGATCCGGCAGCTCGGCAATCTGATGAAGTTGCCCAACCATCTCGTGAATCTGTTCAGCCGTCACCCGCACATGGGCCACGGCAGCCTTCATCCCCTCCTTGGCGGTTCCCTCCCCAAAAGACTTCCCCACCGCCTCGACATCCTTCGCGTTCGCCGTTAGAATTGTGTCGTGGTCGGACGCCACACGCTCAGCCATGGCGTGAAGCGCGGTCGTCTTGACCGGGCCAGGGAGGAGCCGCAGGGCCCCGGCGATACTCCGTGAGTCTTTACACAGCTTTTCGATGTATAATTTAGCAGGAACGTCAATCGCCATAAGCCTCATGATCCACAAACAGGTTCAACTGCGTCGTTGCCGTCACGAGCACCTCGTGAGCACCGGCCTGATGATGGAGACGGCGGACTATAACACGCGTTTTTTCGATCAGTAAACCACGGCCGAGATCTCAGACGTGCCGAGCAGGGCACTGATCAGTGAGGATGACGAATAACAAACCGGCAGGAGCACGTCGAGATAGGCCGGACGAAGGAGGAACAATGCGGTCTGGAGTGCAAGTGAACGGACGCGGGTGCTACTTGGCGCTTTGCCTGATCCTCACAACAACCTTGGGAGCCTGTGCGCAGTTGAAATCCGCACAGACGCTGACGGCACCAACGCAGGCCACCCCTGAACAAGTCGCCGAACGAGAGCGGGAGAGCCAGCCGCCCAAAGCCGTGCAAGCGCGGTCGGCCGACAGCCCCCGACAATCGTGCCTGGTCACGTTTGACGATGAAGCCGCACTGGGCCAGATCTACGGGCATGCCAGATCGACATTGGCCCTCAAAACCAGCCGTGGATCAAACGGACAGCTGCAAGTCTGTGACAGTACCAAGCACACCAACTGCTGGACCTACCGTCAACACTGTTCACGCAGCGACATTAATCTTGAGACCATCGGCTCGGCCCATTATCATTTGAGCATGGAGACCGGGATCGAGTGTTATACCCTCCCGGATCCTGGAGACGGCCTGGGACGAGGATTCGGTAGGCTCGTGGAATGGAAGTGCACCGATGTGGATTGGGTCAGAACCCCGCGCGTCCTGACCTCCCATGACCAAAGTCAGTGGGTCAAAATATGGCTCAGCACAACCGATACCCATGCGCCCATCTACTTCGACATGGACTCGATTCAGGTGCTCCCCGATACCTCGATCCAGCTCTGGTTCCGAAAGCGGGATGGCACCTGGTGGTTCTGGCCCGAGCTGCAAGCCAACACCACATGGACGCTCCGTGACCATGTGCGCGATGTCTCCGAAGTGCGGATCCGAGGAGCCCGAGCAGGCCGAACCAGCTCCTACGTCATCGGCGCGGTGACGATCCGGGACTGAGCACCACATCCCTCAACGGATTCATACGGTTCGACTTGGCTCACACAGGGTCTGACGAGTCTATTCCGGGCTTGCCGAAGCATGAAGTCTGAGCGTTCGCCTCAGCGTCACTTGACATGCGTGGAGACACTGGTCGGGCTGCAGAATCAGTGACAACAATTCCTGGCAGGCTCGCACGGCTTGAGGGGACGGTAGGAGTGGCGGCCATGTGCCACCTCGTCGCGCTGCGCTTGCTCAGAGTCCCCTCTTCTATTTTCAGGACGAGACCAAATAGTTTCAAGACGTCTTCTGCGAGGGAGATGGCGACCGATGTCCCTCTTCCCGAGCCAGCATCGTCGCCAGCCAGGCCCAGACGACCATCATTGGCACCAACGCCAACGCAATGTGAGTTGTTGTGGCACCGAGAGCTTTCACACCCGTGACGAGCCATCCGGTTGAAGCGTCGCCGCCGCGAGAAATGGCCGTGTCGATAAAATTCTTCGCTTTATATTTCTCTTCTCGACTGACGACGGTGAAGAGCACTTCACGCGCCGGCTTCGAGAGCGCATACTCCCCCACCCGCCGCAGGACGGAAAAGACGACGTAGAGTGCAAGGGTGGGCCATACGGCAATGCCTAAAAACCCAATCACGCTGATGACGGGCAAAAACAGCAACGGCGCGACCAGGCCGAAGCGCCGAATCACGCGCTGTGTGAGAAACACCTGGGTCAACCACGTCAACAGCCCTGTCGTAAAGTCCAGACTGGAGAACAGGCGAGTGCGGGCTTCCGGCTGATCGAGATATTCAGACACCAAGCGAGTCTGTTCGAGATACAGAAACGTGGCGGTCATGGTCAGACAGGCCAAATACCCGCAGATCTTCATCAAGTACGGTGAGGACAGTGTCAGACGGATGCCGGCCAGGAAGCTGCCGTGAAGCGGCTCACCGGGCCTCGACTGGTGATGCGCGGACTGTTCACGTCCCCACTGCTCGAGTCGATAGATACATCCCAGACAGAGCAGCAGAAACCCCGCCGAGGCCAGCATGAGCACCGGCACCGGGAAGACAAACGTCAGTCCTGTTGTGATCAACGGGCCGACCAATGCCCCGCTGCTCCCTCCCGCCGCAATGACTCCGAACAGTCTCGTCCCCTGCTCGGTTGTGAAGAGATCGGCCATGAAGCTCCAGAACACGGACACGATCAACAGATTGATCACCGAGAGCCACACGAAAAAACTGCGGGCCACCCACTCGGGATACACATGACTTGTCATCAGCACGTAGTACGCGAGCAGGTTCGTAATAATGAACCCGTACACCGTCAGCAGCAATCGATAGCGTGAGCACCGCGCGGAGAGCCACCCGAATAGCGGCGTGGCCCCGAGCATGGTGAGAAACGTCGCCGTCATCATCCACGGGAGATGCTTGAGTCCCCCTTCGATGGCCATCTCATCACGAACGGGCCGGAGGATGGAATACCCGCAGAGGAGGCAGAAGAAATAGGCGAACGCCCAGGCCAACGGTACCAGCTCTTCCTGTCTGGCTCCGAGGAAGTCGGCCCATCGCTGAAGTCGAGCATGACGTGGATCATCCATGCGCCCGCAGTGTATCAGGTGTATCGTCGCCTGCAAGTAGAAGATCTGCTACAATGCGCTGCCGTATAGAGGGGAGGCCGTAAGGATGATCGATCTTCGTAGTGACACCGTCACCAAACCGACCGATGAGATGCGCAAGGCGATGGCCCGCGCGGACGTGGGCGATGACGTCTACGGCGAAGACCCGACCGTCAATCGGCTTCAAGACATGGCCGGGGCGATGCTGGGCAAGCGGTTCTGTCTCTTCGTTCCCTCCGGCACCATGTCCAATCAACTGGCGATTCGCATTCAGACCCAACCGGGACAAGAAGTCATCGTCGAAAGCACAAGCCATATCGTCCGATACGAGCAGGGCGCAGCCGGTGCCCTGGCCGGGGTGCAGCTTCATTGGGTGCCGGGAGAGCGCGGCATCATCACGGCTGAGCAGGTGGAAGCTGCGATCCGGCCGGCTGACCCGCACAGCATCAAGACCGCGCTGATCTGTTTGGAAAATACACACAATGCCGGCGGCGGCACCATCTACCCTCTTTCAACGATCGAAAAAATTCGCGCGATCGCAGTGAGATACGGCATCCCGATGCATCTGGACGGCGCAAGGCTCTTCAATGCCGTGGCTGCCACGACGCTCCCTCCGACCGCCTATGCCCAGCATTTTGAAACCGTCTCCCTCTGCCTCTCGAAGGGGCTCGGCGCGCCCGTCGGATCCCTGCTCCTCTCCAACGATCCCAAGCTCATCGAGCGAGCGCGTCGCTTTCGCCGCATGTACGGAGGCGCCATGCGTCAAGCCGGCGTGTTGGCTGCCGCCGGCATCTACGCATTGGAACGGCATGTGGCCCGTCTCAAAACCGACCACGAACATGCGAAGAAACTGGCCCGGCTGCTTCAGCAAATTCCAGCCATCCAGATCGCTCCGCAGCATGTGGAAACGAATATCGTGATCTTTGACATCCTCGACGAGGGACGCTCGCCGAACGACCTGATCGCCGCACTCAAAGAGCAAGGTGTGCTCATCAACTCGGTCGGCGGAAAGAGCTATCGCGCCGTCACACACCTGGACATTACGGACTCTCAGATTGAAGAAGCCGTCGCAGCGTTCACGCGGGTTCTCCCTCGATGATCGTTCGACATTGACAGGCTACCCCTCGATCCATAGAATGCCGAAGTGATGTCGTGGCAGGCGGACCTCGCACCACGAATGCGCAAGACAAGCATCATCCATAACCACTCCGCAATAATTATTGATGTCTATGGAATCCAACACGGCGACCACCACTCCTACTCGTGAAGAACTGAACGCCGAGCTGCTCGACGTGCCTGAGCCGCCGGAACAACCGGAGAGTCCTCCCCCTCCAGGATTTGAAGACGGCATTGAAGTGGCCGTCCGGCATGTGAAGGGCCGTAGAGGAGGCGACTTGGTCGGCATCCTCCTGGTCGGATCCGGGGCGCGGCGCACACTCACACCCCATAGCGATATCGATCTGCTCGCCCTCGTCAAGGGAGAAACAGAAGGTCATGAAATTCTCCGAGTCGGCGAGCGACTTGCCGATATCCGCTATCATGGCTACCGTTCGGTGGAAGATGACCTCGCCTACTCCCTCCGACTCCCCTCCCTCTTGCGAAAAAGTCGGATCCTCTACGATCATGATGGTGTCTGCGCCAAACTCCTCGACAAAGTCCATCAGCGCTTCCGCCAGGGTCCGCCGTCGGCATCCATCAATGAGCAGATTCGTCTCAAAGCGGAGTGCTACCATCTCTTAGGGAAGGCGCAGGATCTCGTAGACAAACCTGGCACCGCCTACTACCTATTGACACTCTTTTACGAAGATTGCATTTCCGCCTTCTTTCGGCTGAGAGGGTTTTGGCTGGTCGCGCCGGTGGATGTCCATCGCTTCATGTTTTCCCGCGAGCCCACTCTCGCCGACCTGGCCGGACAATTCCTGACCTCCACGACTCTCGCCGACCGGCTCAACTTTGGCCGGCAGTTTGCCGATCTCCTCTTTAAGGATGTCCCGAATCCGGCTCGTATCGACTGACCGCCGCACGGTACAGAACCGGCAGCGTCCTAATCACGACGTTGTGGTGCATACGATGGAAGAGGCCTGCCTCTGATCGTGCCATCGATCAGCGGGCATCGGTTCTCTGTCACCGACCTTCATACCAAGGAGCCCTTTATGGAATTGGGATTTGTCGGGTTAGGCAAGATGGGCATGAACATGGTCATCCGTCTACGACGCGATCAGCACCGCGTGGTCGTCTATGACCGATCGAGCGACCTCATTCACCAGGCCGAAGGCCATGGTTGTGTCGGCTCCACGTCTCTTGCCGATCTGATAAGCAAACTCAGTGCGCCCCGTGCCGTCTGGATCATGGTTCCCTCCGGCGCACCGACGGAAGAAACGGTACAGGCCGTGGCAGCATTATTGAAACCAGGGGACACGATCATCGACGGCGGCAATACCAGATTTCACGATGACGTCCGACGAGCTGCGATATTGAAGCCACAGGGA
>JAHBWO010000014.1 GCA_019636945.1 Nitrospira sp.
GGGATCAGTGCCATGGAACGAATCTGGTATCGAGACAATTCAGGCGCTGATTTGGTCTCAACTTTTGACCCGCTGCAGCCCACAACCATCCCCGTGCATCCCATCACGATGATCGCTAGCACCATGCGAAACAGCACCGGCGATTCGCTCACTTCCATCCTCCAAAATTCCGGATCAATTGCAACCCAACGGCCTGACTCTTCTCCGGATGAAACTGGCAGGCCACCACGTTGTCCTTCCAAATGCTGGAAGTAAAGGGGATGCCGTAGCTCGTTGTGGTGGCCGTGATCTGCCGATCCGCCGGATCCACAAAATACGAATGGACGAAATACCAGTTTGACCCGTCGGCAATGCCATTAAAAACGGGACAAAGGCTTTGCATCGTAACCTGATTCCATCCCATGTGAGGCACCTTAAGCCGCTGCTCTCTCGGGAACGCTCGTACCCTCCCCTGGAACAGATCGAGGCCTGCATGCGTGCCGAATTCCTCACTTTCTGAAAACAGCAGTTGGAATCCCAAACAGATCCCCAAAAATGGTTTCCCTGACCGGACCGCTGCCTTGATGGGTTCAACCAATTCGTATTGGACTAGATTTGCCATGCAGTCCCCAAAGGCTCCGACACCTGGCAACACAACATGACTCGCGTTGTGAATCACGTTTGCATCGCGAGTGATCACCGCCTGATACCCCACAGCCTCAAAGGCTTTGGAGACACTGCGCAAATTACCCATTCCATAGTCAATGATGGCAATCATAGCTGTTCCAGATATTCCGAAGCTGTAACAATACCGCAACTAAGATCATCCTGCTACTGGCAATCTCTCCTCAAGTCATCTTCTCATATCTAGACCAAATCGATTGTGATTGGAGATGGCTTATCAGGCCATACGTGATGCAGTCTTGCAGATCCGGGCTGTCAACTGCTGTACCAATGCACGTCCGATGCACGCAAGGATAAAGGAATCTAATCGGAAATGATAAGTGGATGGATATTTATGACTACGCTAGTAGGAATGAGCAAGAGGCTATCGCAGATAGGATATCACGCGGTATGGGAGAATCTCAGATCGCCACCGGGCCTAATCGGTCTCTTTGGTCGTTTGAGTTTGCCTCTTTAGCTGTTTGGTGCCCCCCTTCCTAATGGGCTTCACCACCAAGTATTTTACAATAGGAATCCTCACCACTGCGGCTGTGAAGAGCACGGAAAGGGCGTAGACAACGATAGCGACGAGTACCGCCTGCAAGGGAATTACATTTCCCAATTTCCAAATAATTGGACGGAGGGTATAAATCACGAAGATATGAGAAAGATACACTCCTAGGGTGAACTGAGCCAGGAACGGGAACGGTGTGGATTGGCCCAGTCGAGGCTTTGCTAGCGCGAACACAAAGATGCCTGTACTTAGAACAATCCCTCCCAAGAAATAGTGTCCCCGAATCGCCTGGCGTGAACTATGAAGAACCACATCCATGACTGTTCCTTCCATCAATGCCAAAACGTACCCGCCGACGATCAAGCTACAGGCCATGGCCACGGAGAACCGCTCACGGCCTGCCAACCACCATCCTATCGCTGTGATCAGGCAAGCGACCATCCACAATCCGAGATAAACAGAGGAGTTCAAGAAAGATCCTCCAGCTATTTCTTCGGTGAGTGCCAACACATACAAACCTATGATCAACGGGATCACACAACTCTCTAGCCGGTAGACTGCCATCAGAGTTAAAGCGGCAAGGCTGAACATAAGCGCAGGCAAGAACCAGAGGTGCCAAACGGGACGCTGTCCGTCTAGGAACAGATGGATATGTTGGCTCTCGAGCAGGTGTATATTCTTTAAGGCCTCAGAGATAGATGGCTGCCACAAACCTCGGTGCAGAATCTGGGCTGGCCAACTATCCGGGATCAAGATATAGATGCACATCCACACGAAGAGAAGCCATGCAAGCGGGAACACATACCGGCGAAATGCAACGACGGGGTTTCCTTCTGCCATCACGGATCGCCTGAAAAAATACCCAGCTGTGATGAGAAAGTACGGCACCCCCACCCACCAAACTAGATACCCGGTGAGGACAATGAGGAAATTGTCGTTCACCAACTGCGAAAGACTTGATACGAAGCCTGTATGCCATAGAATCACTGCAAGGATGGCCAATACCCGAAAACTTTCGACGCTGGGGAGGCGTGTTGAGACTTGCTCGCCTCTCTGATCTGATATTACAAGCGACCCAAATGTGGCTCGCCAATCTCTTTTCGGTAACGAATCTACAATACTAGGTGAACCTTCCATTTGATCCTCTTCCCTTGCTCGTATGGCACGGAAGCATGGACATTCCACAGTTGGTATTAGTACATATAATAGATTTGCGATTTGCCTTCCTAGTAAATCTCCCAGGGAAACGCTAAATATTACCAGGAGGGGATATAAAGTGACCTAGGAAGCCGCTTGGAGGGATAGGAAAGCTTATTGATCCGTGAATGGGCTAAAGCTATCACCATTCATCATGCCGAAAGTAGAAGAATGGCTTCAAAACTGCCGTGCACGGATGGGATCGCACGTGCGAGTGATAGGACAGAGAATCTTCTAGCACCATGGAGACGGGATTCAAGGAAAAGGGAGACTCGACATTACAAGGACATTAGGAGATGGCCCCATCTCATTCCTGTATCACAAAATCACTGGTCCAGAGCTGGATAAACCCCTGCTACTATCACAACAGGCCTTTTGTCGAGAGGACGTTCCCTGCGAGACGTTCTTCGGACATGGTTGCCTGATCCAACGCTTTGGCAAGCGCCTTGAAGATGGCTTCCATGATGTGGTGGGGGTTACGGCCATACATGAGGTTCACGTGCAAATTCAGGCCTCCGTGAGTGACAAAGGCCTGAAAAAAGTCTTCGAAGAGGCCAAGATCGAACGCTTTGATCTTCCTATCCGGCAAGGCCACATTGTAGACCAGGAATGGTCGTCCACTGAGATCAACCGTCACCTGGGCCAGGGTTTCATCAAGCGGCGCGGAAGCAAACCCAAAGCGCTTGATCCCCGCCTTTTCACCAAGAGCCTGGTGCAACACCTTTCCCATGACAATCCCAACATCTTCCACCGTATGGTGTTCATCGATATCAAGATCGCCTGTTGCCTGCACCGTGAGGTCGAAGAAACCGTGCTTGGCCAGAAGCTCTAACATGTGGTCAAAGAAGCGAATGCCGGTGTCGATCTTACTCTGCCCGCTCCCATCCAGGATCCACTCGACACGGATATCGGTTTCTTTGGTCGCCCGATGAACACTCGCCCGTCGTAGCGTTGATCCGTTTTTCTTCATGAGAACCTGCTCTGAGCCGACTTTGCATGTGCATCAAACCCTTCGATCTGAGCGAGTCGAATCAAAGGATCTTTGACTTTGGCCAATGCCTGCTTCGTATAGTGCACGATGTTGCTGACCTTCACATAGTCGTTGACGGACAGCGGGGAAAAGAACCGGGCAGTTCCGCCGGTCGGTAACACATGGTTCGGTCCGGCGATATAATCGGCCACCGACGGGGGTGTATAGCGTCCCAGAAACAACGCACCGGCATGCCGAATCTGCTCCAGATAATCAAATGGATTGTCGACGGAAAGCGTGAGGTGTTCTGGCGCGATTTCATTGGCCACCGCAATCGCCTCGCCCATCGTAGGAACGACGAAGGCCACAGCATGCTGTGCAATCGATTTTGCGGCGATCTTCGCCCGCTGAAGCCCTTTCAATTGAGCCTCGATCAATTTCGAGACATCTTTCGCCAATCGCTCCGATGTGGTCACTAGAAACACCTGCGCGTCTTCATCATGCTCCGCTTCACAGAGCAGGTCGGCGGCGACATGCGCCGGCTTCGCCTCCTCATCAGCCACGACGAGAAGCTCGCTGGGGCCAGCGACCATATCGATTCCGACGGTGCCGTAGAGCAACCGCTTGGCCGTCGCCACATAAATATTCCCCGGTCCAACGATCTTGTCGACCTTCCCGATGGTTTCTGTCCCATACGCAAGCGCGGCAACAGCCTGAACACCGCCCACGCGATAGATCTCCGTCACCCCGGCGATGTCAGCCGCAACCAGCAAGTAGGGATTGATCCCCTCTTTCTGCGGCGGGGTGACCATTACAATGCGTGAGACACCGGCCACTTTAGCAGGAATGGCACACATGAGGACGGACGACGGGTAGACAGCTTTTCCCCCTGGCACATAGACCCCGACCGCATCGACCGGTCCAATGACCTGGCCTAACGTCGCATCCCCATCCTGGTACATCCAGGTCTTCGACCGTTGCCGCTCATGAAAGGCGGTCACCCGCTCAGCGGCCAACCGCAGTGCATCACCTTCATCTTTTCTGATATGGTAATAGGCGTTCTTGATCTCCTCTTGCGTAACCCGTACCGTGTCAGGTTTCAGTATCACTTTGTCAAATTGGGCCGTGTAGCGAAAGACCGCCTTATCTCCACCTCGCTCAACGGTTTGCAAGATGGTGCGTACGGTCTTCTCGACGGCCGCACCGGTGGTCCGTCCTCGTAGAGAAGCTTTTTTTAAGGCTGGAAGAAAGTTCCGATCAGCTTGGGTAACGATTTTCATGAACGAACCATCTTTTTCTTGCGTGTCTGGAGAGTCATTGAACGACTGTTGCCTGAAGAGGGCCGCTCACTCGGGACCACGGCACGGAGCCTCCGAATCAACGTCATCAGCGACTCCTGCTTGAGACGCAGACTCGCCCGATTGACGATAAACCGAGCGGTCGATCTGGCAATCACTTCAACTTCCACCAAATCATGGGCCTTGAGGGTGCTGCCGGTTTCAACCAAATCAACAATCCGATCGGCCAATCCTACGACCGGAGCCAGCTCAATCGAGCCATAGAGTTTGATGATCTCAACAGGAATCCCACGCGCGTTAAAATAGCGTTCGGTGATCCGTGGGTATTTCGTTGCAATTCGAACCTTCGGCGACAACCGAACACCGGCCGCCTCCCCCTTGAGTGCCGCGACGGCGATTCTACACGCTCCGAATCCTAAATCCAATGGTTCGTATACATCACTTTCCTGTTCCATCAACACGTCTTTTCCAACAATTCCAGCATCTGCTCCTCCGTACTCCACGTAGGTCGGCACGTCACTCGGACGAACGATCAGAAAAGTCATATCGTGCTCCTGGCTAATGAAGATCAGCCGACGGCTCTCCGCAGAAAGCCCGGTAATCGGGTAGCCGGCTCGCCGGAAGAGGTCCAGCGCAGACTCGATAAGCTTTCCTTTTGACAGCGCAATCGTCAACATCGACCACCTCTACTGCATCTTTGTCGTCATCGGTCGGCGCTGGATGTCCGCGCCTAAGGCCCGCAGCTTCTCTTCAAGACGTTCATATCCACGATCAAGATGGTAGACACGTTGAACCTGCGTCAGCCCATCAGCCGCCAATCCTGCCACAATAAGACCGGCACTGGCACGTAGATCGGATGCCATCACCGGTGCTCCGGTCAGCGCCTTGCGCCCAGTCACCACGAGTCGGTTGCCTTCCACCCGAATATCAGCACCCATCCGACGCAACTCTTCCACATGCATAAATCGACTCTCAAACACAGTCTCCGTAATGACACTTGTCCCCTCTGCGAGGCTCATCAACGCTACCATCTGCGCTTGCATATCGGTCGGAAACCCTGGGAACGGCAACGTCTTCACATCGGTCCCTTTTAGGGTGCCCGGCATAGTCAGATGCACCCTGTCTTTTTCTTCCTGCACATCAGCCCCCGCCTCCCGCAGCTTCATCAGGACCGCCTCAAGATGACTGGGGTGGCAGTGTGTCACCGTGACCTCCCCGCGCGTCATGGCCCCTGCGGCAAGGTACGTTCCTGCTTCAATACGATCCGGAATGACATCATGATCGCCACCATGAAGTTGCGGCACTCCTTCTATCGTGATCACATCGGTACCCGCCCCATGAATCCGTGCACCGCGCTTGACGAGAAAGTGAGCCAGATCCACGATTTCCGGTTCCTTCGCCGCATTCTCGAGCATCGTCACCCCGTCAGCCAGTGACGCCGCCATCATGAGGTTTTCAGTTCCAGTCACGGTCGGAGTATCGCAGTAAATGCGTGCGCCTTTCAGGCGATTGGCTCTGGCCGTGATATAGCCATGCTCAATGGAAATCTCAGCCCCTAACTTTGCCAATCCAGCCAAATGCAGATTCACTGGCCTGGAGCCGATTGCACATCCGCCGGGCAAAGAAACCTTTGCCTCACCACATCGCGCCACCAACGGCCCCAACACTAGAACCGAGGCGCGCATGGTCTTCACGAGATCGTACGGCGCTTCCGTTGATGCAATCATGTCGGCTTCAATTACCGCTCGGTTGCCCTCATGGGAGACCTTCGCCCCGAGGATCCCCAGAAGCTTTCCCATCGTCAGCACATCAACGACCCTCGGCAGGTTGGTGATGACACATTCTCCACCACTGAGAATGGTTGAGGCCAAGATGGGAAGTGCAGAATTTTTCGCCCCGCTGATACGCACTTCACCGGAAAGCCGGTTACCTCCGTTGATGAGAATTTCATCCATGACTCGGCCCTTCGCACGCCCGCCGCGCAATCAGCACCCGGTCAATGCCGGCTTCATCCTTAACGGTTTGAATCCCCGTATAGCCCCCTGCGGCTTCTGCCACCCGTCGCACAAGAGGCGCTTGCCCCTGACCAAGCTCCATCACCAACAACCCGCCAGGGACAAGAAATTGTTTGGAGTCATGGATCAATCGTTCATGGAATTCAGTCCCTTGCGGCCCTGCAAGCAAGGCCTGTCGCGGCTCATAATCCCGCACCTCCGGCTGCAACCCTGCCCAGTCTGCTTCAGCTATGTATGGAGGATTGGAAATGATCGCATCCACAGCTCCGGCGACAGAACATTCCTTCAGCGGAGAGAGGAAGTCCCCTTCCAGCCAGACAATCTTGTCACTCACTCCGTGTCGCTCCGCGTTTGCCTTCGCAACACTCAACGCATCATGCGAGCAGTCCAGCGCAAAAATGCGCATGCCACCGAGGATGGTCGCCAGCGTCACGGCCACACAACCGGAACCTGTCCCGACATCCACGAGCACGGCACCCCCTGCAAATCCACCTTCTCTCAGTGTTTCCTGAATCAGAAGTTCTGTTTCCGGACGGGGGATCAACACGGCCGGGGTCACGGAAAAGTCGAGCCCACAAAACTCTTGCGAGCCCAGGATATACTGAAGCGGCTCCCGCGACTCCCGTCTCCGCACCAACGATAGGACACACGCGAGTTGCTCCGCCGTTACCGACTGTTCGGCCCGACTGGCCAACTCATGATGCTTCATCTCTAAGGCATAGGCCAACAGCCACCGTGCCTCCTGTACGGCATTCGCAATCCCTGCACCTTCCAACATCTGCTGTGCGTTGACGAGTAACTTGCCGACAGTCCGTGAGTCTGACATGACAGGGGTTGTCGCTCCTTAGACTTTTGCAGTTTCGGTTTGCTGTTGTTGCGCCTTCAACGCCTGAACAATATCGTCGAGATCCCCTTCCATTACCAATTCCAGCTTGTGGAGCGTCAAACCAACCCGATGATCCGTCACTCGATTTTGCGGGAAATTATAGGTTCGGATCTTCTCACTCCGTTCACCACTTCCCACTTGTGACTTCCTGCTCTGTGCGATCTCCGCCTCTTGCCTCTCCCGTTCAGCTTCGACAATTCTTGCACGCAAGGTCCGCATAGCCTTTGTCCGGTTTTTGAGCTGCGATCGTTCATCTTGGCACGTGACCACCACACCAGTCGGAAGATGGGTAATGCGAACAGCCGAGTATGTGGTATTCACACTCTGTCCACCGGCCCCAGATGAGCAAAATGTGTCTATCCGCAGGTCTTTCGGATCAATCTGGACATCGACTTCGTCAACCTCTGGCATGACGGCGACTGTGACCGTAGAGGTGTGAATGCGACCACTCGCTTCCGTCACAGGCACTCGCTGTACTCGGTGAACACCGGCCTCATACTTGAATTGGCTGTATGCCCCTTTCCCTTCGATTAATGCAACGATATTTTTATACCCGCCGATACCTGTCTCGGACGCCTCGACGGTATCGACCTTCAGTCCTTTCTTTTCCGCAAATTTGCTGTACAGTCGAAAGAGCTCGCCGGCAAAGAGCGCCGCCTCATCCCCACCCGTCCCAGCCCGAACCTCGAGTACCAGACTCTTTTCATCGCGCGGATCTTTCGGTATCAAGAATTCCCTGACCTGCTCCTCAATTTCGCTCTGCCGCCGTTCTAGCTCTGCACGCTCCTCAAACGCCATTTTTTGCAACTCAGTCCCTGCTGCTGGGTCACTAAGAATCTGCAAGGCGTCGTCGAGTTGCCGGACATTCTCCTGATACACGTCAAAGAGAGTCACGACCGGTTCAAGCTCCGTCCGTTCCTTGCTCAACTTACGCAAGAGCGGCGGTTGACTGACGACGGACGGATCCATGAGCTGATCGGTCAACTCGTGAAATCGTGACGTGAGACTCTCCCACTTCTTAAGTAGTACGACTTCCATTGTCTAGCCTATTCCCCATTGGCCACAAAAAAAGGACCCTGCTTCAGACACGAAGCAGGGTCCTTTTTATACCCAAATGGTGCGCTACTTACCCTTCTTCGCGTACTTCTTTTTGAACCGCTCAACCCGTCCTTCCGTATCAACGATCTTCTGCGTTCCGGTGAAGAACGGATGGCAATTGGAACAGATATCGACACTGATATCACCAATCGTCGTACGGGTCTTGAATGAATTCCCGCACGCGCAGTGAATGGTCGCCTCTCGATAGACTGGATGAATACCCTTCTGCATGACCTGCGACTCCTTACCGAAGAATTGCTAACCTTAGTAAACTATACGCCAAGGTGGCATACTTTATCTGAAGACCATACCAGATACAAGCGCATCCTTAGCGATTCATAGACTGCAAAAACTCTTGATTGTTTTTTGTTCCACCGATCTTGTCCATGAGGAATTCCATCGCTTCCATCGTCCCCAATGGACTAAGGACCTTGCGCAGAATCCACATCTTGTTCAGCCGATCCTTATCCACCAATAACTCTTCTTTCCGCGTGCCTGACTGACTGATATCAATCGCCGGGAAGAGCCGCTTGTCGGCCAGACGACGATCCAAATGCACTTCCATATTGCCGGTTCCTTTAAACTCCTCGAAGATGACGTCGTCCATACGGCTGCCTGTATCGACCAATGCCGTTGCCATAATCGTCAAGCTGCCACCGTTCTCAATGTTCCGAGCCGCACCAAAGAAGCGTTTCGGCCGCTGCAATGCATTGGAATCCAACCCTCCGGAGAGCACCTTACCGCTGGGAGGCGCAATGGTATTATAGGCGCGAGCAAGCCGCGTGATACTATCAAGCAAAATAACGACATCTTTCTTGTGTTCAACCAGACGCTTGGCTTTCTCGAGTACCATTTCGGCAACCTGAGCATGCCGCTGAGCCGGCTCATCAAATGTAGAGCTGATGACCTCAGCCTTGACCTGGCGCTGCCAATCAGTCACCTCTTCCGGCCGTTCATCGATCAGGAGCACGATCAGCGTCACTTCCTTGTGGTTTTTGAGGATCGCCCGGGCAATGGCCTGCAGCAACATCGTCTTACCCGTACGAGGCGCGGCCACGATCAATCCACGTTGGCCCTTGCCGATCGGAGTCGTCAGATCCATGACACGAGTGCAGTATTCTTCTCGGTCAAATTCCAGATTGATCCGCTCCTCTGGATACAGCGGAGTCAGGTTATCGAACAGGATCTTATCCCGTGCAACCTCAGGATCTTCATAGTTAACCTTTTCCACCTTCAGCAACGCAAAATACCGCTCACTCTCCTTAGGCGGACGGATTTGACCCGAGACAATGTCGCCAGTACGAAGATTAAACCGCCGAATCTGCGACGGAGAGATGTAGATATCGTCAGGTCCTGGGAGATAATTAGAGTCGGGCGCCCGGAGAAAGCCAAACCCATCAGGTAATGTTTCTAATACTCCCTCTCCAAAGACCACTCCATTTTTTTCAGTTTGAGCCTGAAGGATCGCAAAAATGAGCTCCTGCTTTCTTAGGTTAGCAGCTCCTTCAATCTTCAGTTCTCTCGCCACATCATTCAGATCGGCAATGGATTTCTGCTTCAGTTCGGCAAGATGCATTACTTCCCCCCTAGCTACTGACATACGACTCCTCTCGAGCCTTGGCTCGGTTATCGTTTATATGGAAGAATTCGCGTAACCTGATTTGGCCATGCAAACGTGTTTTTGTCTTTTGTGATCTACTCTGAGTCTTGAGTCTGTTTTGGGTGGAAAAACTTGAGGAAGTCGGCTCGCTACTCGCGATGGAAGAATCCCGTCGTTATTAGTTTCATGCAATACAACTCAGACACTATTACTTTGAACTGCACACCTGAACTCCACTGCACCGAATGACGCTTAGGATTTAAATCGAGACAGGTTCCGGAATTGAACTATTCGATGGAGAGGGTCAGCCCAACCCAATGCTAGGGTGATGATACCTATGCACCCTCCACTTGTCAACCAGCATATGGAATTTTGTCGCCGGATCCGCACGTCACCATTCGATACGCCATCCGACCCTGGTTGTTCATAAGATCGGAAGTGTGCTACACAGACAAGAGGGTAACCTTATGGCACATGGAGAAAACGAGATCACTCCGGAACGGGTCTTCTCTCTCTCAGAGGCGAATCACCTTATCCCTCAACTCCAGAATCATCTCTCAACCGTTCAAGAAGGGAAAGAAGTGCTCGTAAGAACCCGCGAGGAGGTGAGTAGGGCTTCTGCCAACGCGGCTTTTGGAGGCGGCACCGCAGTGGGAAGGCCTTATGTAAAAAGTCTTCTGGACATCAGCACTCACCTCCAGGCCATTCACGAACTGGGAGTCGTTGTAAAGGATATTGATCTGGGACTCTGCGACTTCCCGCATATCCGAAATGGACGAGTCGTCTACCTGTGCTGGAAACTGGGGGAAAAAGAAGTCCGCTGGTGGCATGAGGTTACCAACGGCTATAAAGACCGTCGTCCGATCGAAGAAGACCCGTCCGAAATCTGAAATCCTCTCTCCCCCTCCTGATCATCATGAAATTCGTCATCATTGGGTATGATGGGCCGGACGGAGAAGCAAAGCGGAAAGTGCATCGTGCCGCCCATCTCCTCAACCTTGAACAGCTTGATAAGCAAAGGCGTGTGATCCTCGCTGGTCCTCTGGCCGATAAGACGGGAAGCTTGCTCATCCTAGAATTTGACTCGCGGGAGGATGCTGAGAAATTCATACGACAGGATCCCTATACCATTCACGGCGTCTTTGAACGTGTTGAAATTCATCCATTTACGCAGGTTTTTCCAATTCCTCACGAATAATCCTCCTTGGCAGGATACTGCCCCCAATGCCCCCCTGCCTTCCCCTTTTAGGTGCATTGTCTGGCTGCACGATCAAACTGTATAGTTTGCATATGAATTTCCATCGGCTACGGAGCCTAGCTTCCCTCATCACCATCTTCCTACTCGCGTGGCCCCATCCCGCATCCGCCTTAGAAACCGCTGTCGTAGCCGAAGCACATTATGTGATGGGAGATAGCGACACCCTTGCTGCAGCAGAGGAGCGCGTACTCCAACGAGCTCAACGTAAGGCAGTGGAGGAAGCTGGGCTGTACATCGAATCTACTTTCCTCGATAGGGAAAAAACCGAAGCCGGCGGGAGCGTCCAGATAAGCTGGTTGGAGATCCGGACTATCGCCGGGGCGATTACAAAGACTGAAATTCTTGAGTCTCGTCGTACCTTCGCAAATGACCGCCCTAACTTTTATGTCCGGATCCGCGCAATCGTTGATCTGGATAGTCTAAAGGCAGCGGTTCAAAAATGGCACTCGGAACAGCAGCTCGCCGAACACTATCGTCTCATTCAGAAGGAGAATGCTTCGCTCAAGACCCAACTTGAGGCTCTCAGAGCTTCACCATCAGGTGTGCGAACCCTCATGATCGAACCGGTCAGCCTCAACAAGATGCCTCAAGCACAAGCCCGAACTTTGCTCGAGAAAGCGCTAACGGCTCAAGAACTCCCACTGAAACTCGAGTTGACATCTCGAGCAACTGTGCTAGATCCCCAATATATCGACCCACTTATCCTCCGCGGTCAGACCTACTTGAGCCTCGCATCCGTTGCCTACTCGAATAAAAGACGGCCAAGTGAATATTCTGAGTACATCGATAGTGCGCGAATGGATTTTGACCGTGCACTCCTTATCGACCCCCACAATGTCTGGGCCCTTTGGGGAAAAGGTGATGTCGATACCTGGCTGAATCGCCGTCAGGAAGCCATGCGTTCGTTCGAGCGAGTGCTGGAATTGGACCCCTTCTTTGATCTTGCAAGACTCCGGCTGATCACCTTATATACTGCAGAGGCTAGAAAACTAGTGGCTCTCGGACAGTTATCCGCTGCCCTTGCCTTCTTACAAAAATGCCTCCCGTCGCACCTGCACGACACATGGATTCCCTACCAAAAGGAATCATATTTTCTCAGAAGCACAATCTATCAGCAGTTGAAGCAACCAGCTCTCGCAATTGAAGATCTCAGTACAATCCTAAGAGTTGACCCATCAGATACGCGTGTCTTGCAAGCAAGGGCCCAACTCTACCAAGATGCGTTGCTGGGAAATTCTGCCAAAACTGACTTTTCTCAGGCCTGCAAACTCGGATCGATGATGGCCTGCAATCAACTACCTTAGAGGATATGCCCGAGGCGAATCATTCTTCATTCTCTCGGAGTACAGCCCTTCATGCTCTCGCCGAGCCTTCGTTGACAATCTAAACGATCGACACCTATAATGAGCTGCCCTCGCTAATGTTGGTGTGCCCTTCCAATTTGTGACTATAAGGGGCAAAAGACCTAAATTATCTAATTCGGCAGTGCCCCGAAATCTCCTTCGCGTGGGGCTTCTGTGGTCTTGCAGAGGGGTAGGAAAGAGCTTAAAGTGATTAAGCGAACCACGTGCCTAAAAATGGCGTTTATTTCATAAACCTTTATTTTCATTCGGAGTGTAAGTTGCGATGAGTGACTATCGTGTGCTTCCAGGCCCCGAACACTTTCTTCCCCCGGCTGCCGCAAGTATGGGAATTAGCTTGCCCAATCCAGGAGAAGCTCATATTAATGGTGTCATCACTTCGGAAGATAAGGCCTATGAAGAGGCTGCTCGCCAATTTTTGATGGCCAAGGTTCCAACTATCTTCCCAGGGCCGCTCGTTCTATGGGCGTGGAATGAGAAGGCTGCTAAGAAAGCTACGGCTGTTCGCCATCTCTTCAACACCCTGAAGGAATGCGTCCAGTCCGGGCAAAAACCGATGCTCATTCCTATGCCCGACTATCGTCCCAAATATCCCAAGATCAATCCAGAAGTTGAGATCAACCCGAATCACCCGAATTTGACAATCTGGCATAATAAAATTGATTGTTGCATGTTCATCGGCGTCCATTGCCACCAGGCCAATCTATCACTGAAAATCATTCGTGGAGGCACCTCCTGCTATACCATCGCCATGTGTGCCCAGGCAGGTCATGAAGACGCAATGCTCTCATTCCGCGATGCCTCGGTCGAGAAGATTATGAGATTAGCCGATACTGTAAAACGATTGAAAGGGACGGTCCAACCACGGCTGACATCAGCCAAGAATGGGGCTTCAAGTTAACTGTTTGCCCCTGCGAACGACATGACAAGGAGGCTGAACTTATGGCGGATACACATTCAATAATTGGCACCAAGAACAAAAAAGGCCAGACCTATACAGATACCTGGAAAATGATGAACGAGGCACCGCGGACGCCTTCCTTCTTCACGGGCAGCGAAGTCATCAAGGAAGCCATCCGCCGGGCAAGCTGCGATGTCATGATCGCCTACCCAATCACGCCGCAGAGTGAAGCCGCCGCATTGATCGGCGAATTATTCGCCGAAGGCTATATCGGAGACTACTTCCGTGGAGAAAGCGAATTTGCCGTAATGTCGCAATGTGCAGGAGCGTCATTCGGGGGAGCCCGCGTGTTTACGACAACAGCAGGCCCGGGCACGATGCGTGCCATGGAAAATTTTCCGATGTGGGCCGGGTCACGCTTGCCAATCCAGATGATTGTCACTTGTCGCGGTGTCAATTCACCACTCTCAATTCAACCGGACACACTTGAGATTTCGTACCTACTGAACACAGGCATGTTGGTATGGCATGCAGAAACGGCACAGGATTTCTTTGATTGGATTCTCAAGGGGTATATGGTGTCCGAGGAACCAGATGTGCACCTACCGCTCGCACTCTGCTGCGATGGGTTCTTTGTGACGCACACAAAGGATGTGGTGAATCTCACGCCGGCGGACATGTGTCTTCCACCCTATGATCCCTATCGATCGCCTGTGCCATGTATGGATATGGAATGTCCTCCCGTGCGCATGATGCGTGATCCGTTCGTGATGAAAAGCAACTACATCAGCTACGCGACACATGCCAGCTGGCAACAGGAAATCTGGGCCGCAGTTGAACGTTCACGCAAACACACGATCCATTGGTTGAATGGCCTGGTCGATACGGAAAATACGGACGCAGACATCGTGATTGTGGCTTCAGGTACAGCGGTTTCGCAAGGCCGCGAAGCGATCCGGCTATTGGAAGACGAGGGCATCCGTTGCGGCCTGGTGAAGGTGAAAACCCTGCGCCCCTGGCCGGAAGAAGAAATTCGCGAAGCTACCAAGCACGCGAAGCACATCTTTGTGCCAGAGTTTAACGTAACCGGCTGGCTGGCCAAAGAAATCCGGGCCACGATCCCCAATCACCATCGGGTCCATGCCGGTCCACATGTGTGCGGAGGCATGACGATGCCGCCAGAGATTATCGTATCGGAAATCAAGACCGCCCTAGGGATGAAAACTTTCTCCATGGCTGGTCGTGGAAGCTGAGATCCCTGGACTTCGAACCTGTGCGCCCTAACAAGCGATACTGAGGAGGATATATGAGCAAAGAGCGTATTCAAATTTCAGAAGACCTGTACGATATCATGCCGTCGGACTATCAAGATCTTGTGAAGAGTGCAACCTACGGCAAAGAAGATCGTGGCTGGAAAGATATCGGGACCTCGAAGGAACTGATTGAACAACACTCACTATGCGCTGGCTGTCCGGAATCAATGGCCTTCCGATACATTTTAGCTTCACTGCCAAACCCAGAAGATACCGTAATGGTTGGGTCCACCGGTTGTACCAGCTTGGTTTTTCCAATGGTTGCGGTCCACAATATCCACTCGTTGTTCGGCAACCAGAACGCTGTCGCATCAGGCCTGAAGCGTGCACTCAGTGTTCGATTCCCAGGCAGAGTGAAAGATGTCGTAGTCCTTGCTGGTGACGGAGCCACGGTTGACATCGGCTTGGATATGACTTTACAGGCCTGGTTCCGTCAAGAAAAGTTCACCACGATCTGCTTCGATAACGAACTCTACGCCAACACTGGTGGCCAGGAAAGTGGACTCATGCAGAAGGGATTCGTCGCAAAGATGGCACCAGTTGGTAAGCTGTTCGATAAGGTGCGGCTGCCTGAGATCGCCCGCGAGTCCGGCTGCCATTATGTCGTCAATTGCACAGTCAGCAAGCCATCGCTCGTTGAAAAGGTCATCCGAAATGCAGTGCATGTCGCCCGAGAAATCGGCCCGACCTATCTTCAGCTTTATACGCCATGCATTCTTGAAATTGGTAAGAACAGCATGGAAGGGTTACAGGAAATGCGCGATTCGGAAAAGCCAACTGAACGGTTTGCGTACAAGGAGTACATCAGCGAACCAGCCAAACAATTGCTAGCAGAATTGGCAGCCAAGGATAAAGAGCGGAAAGCAGCCGCCAAGCAGCTAGCAGGACAAGCATCCGCATAGTTTAGACCGGAGGCAGACATGATTAAGAGACGATTGAATATCCGGATGTCAGGCTTGGGCGGACAGGGTGCGGTTACAGCAGCACATGTCTTGGCCATGGCTGCGAACCGAGATGGTAAGTTCTCCATATCCAACCCGTTTTTCGGCGCCGAGAAGCGCATGGCGCCAGCAGAGAGCTATTGCCGCATTGGCATTGAGAGAATCTATGACCGTGGTGAGTTGGTGTTCCCGGATGTCATTCAAGTTTTTCATCCTCAAGTTATTACCATGGGTAAAAGTTACACCATGCCATTTTACTCAGGTGTAAAAGAAGGCGGCGTCGTCATCATCAATTCCGCACAGCCGTTGCTATCCAATGAGGATGTGGATCGGCTCAAGGACTTGAACGTTGCCGTGTTTTACATCGCTGGTACCGAGTTGGCTATTGAAGTGGCTGGCACTGAGCTGTCGACGAATATGGCGATGATCGGTTCTGTCTCAGGCATTACGAAATGTGTCTCAATGGAGGCCCTCGACGGTGCGCTTCAGGAGCGGTTTGGAAAGAAGTTTGTGGCCTCCGGAGGAACCGCTTCCTTAGACGAAGCCATCAAGAAGAAATTTGCCAAGAAGGAAATGCTGTTAGCCAAGAACTTGGCCACTGTGAAAGCAGCCTATGAAATCGCCAGTGAATGGGCTGACAAGAACAAGATCGAGCTGCGCGTCGGTGATCCGGCCGTCGCAGCGTAAGAGAAGGAATCACATTGCATGTATAACGTCGCGCAAGTCATCGATGAAAAGTGCACAGCGAAGAAGGGTTGCCGGCTGTGTATCATGTACTGCCCTGAAGCGAACTGTCTGGACTTAAACACCAACAAGATGGTGGCGGAAGTCGTCATAGACCGTTGTAAAGGTTGTGAACTCTGCGTCATCGTATGTGATGCAGCCAAACACTTCGCCATCACCATGCAGGCCGTCAGTGCCACAGGCCAACTGATGACCAAAAAAGGTGAATCTGCAGCGTTAGGACAAGCCTACCAGGGCTGAACGATATTGGGTTGAACTCGAAAACCCCATAGCGTTGACGCTATGGGGTTTTTTGTTGGCGGCCCGTAAGGTACCTACATGGAACATGAAGATAACGTAATCAACGAACTCCTGAGAGAGATTGCTGGATTGATTAATGAGTACCCTCGAGCCATTGAGCGGCGAGCAGCAGTAATTGATGCCACAGGTAAAGACCCCGATCTTGTCGATAAGCTAGTCAAGGCAGCTGACACCATGCGTGATAGTGGAAATCTCTACCTCACGTGGGCGAAGCACTATGCCGCATTGGCAGAGGGCAATACAGATGCCTCCTCGGATGAAGACGAGACCGAGGACTTTGACATTTAAAAAATCTCCCTATTCCATAAAAATTTTTGCTAAAATATACCCCTCATCGAATAACACTTCTGTTCCCCGGTAGCTCAGTTGGTAGAGCAGCCGGCTGTTAACCGGCTGGTCGCAGGTTCGAGTCCTGCCCGGGGAGCCACTACACTGTCATCGCAACAAATTTTCAACCTTTTCCCCGAAGGATCTCACCTCTCGGGTGATCTTTCCTGATCAGTGGGTTACATTGTCTCTCATGCCCTGCCCTCTGGTTAACCAAGGCCTGACGGCGAGATCCTACTTATATACCGGCTTGTTGGAGCGTGACAGAAATCCTTTGGTCCTCCCCAACCGGAACAACATGAGATCCTTTCGCACGGCTGTTCAAACTCGCAGCTATCTCGATGGCGACACACGCTCTATCGTGCCCGTCCGGCCACTCCACTTTTCAGGACAATTTCGCAAATATGATCCAGGCGCTCAATGTGCTCGTATGCAGCCCAGGGATCCATAGCCACCGCACACACGCCGTGATTCGCCTGGCCCACAATATCAAAAGCGATCACGCCATCACCCTGCAACCCAAAACACTCTGACGTCGCATCAGCCAGTTCGCGGGACAATGCCGGAAAGGCAGGAACCGTCCGGCCCACTCGTGTATAGCGTGAAATTTCAGGAAATTCGGCACTGATGGCCTGAAGGTCAATCCCGGCATAAATGGCGGCCACCACATGGGTTGCATGCACATGGACGACGGTTCGTGTGCGTCTGGAGTCCCGCTGCAGATTCCAATGCATCCAGAGTTCTCCGGATGGCTTCTGCTGTTCGTTGACTTTTGGTACGCGCAGACCGGTCTCAGGATCACTGACAATCTCCAATCGAACTACATGTTCAGGGTGTACGATCGTCTTGCGCCAACCGGATGGGGTGATATACAAGTACCGGCCTTCCCGCTTTTTCATACTGATGTTGCCGTCCCTCGTGGTAATCCACCCTCTCTCATAGCAACGTCTCATGACATCCCCTATAGCCGTCAGCATAATCCCTCCGCTAGAATGTTTACCTGAACGCCATCCATATCTTACTTATTGACACGATAATAAATTGACGCTAAGGCTCTCCACACCTCATCCGCCTCAGGAAGGAAGCGTACCATACTTGATACTATGATGAACCCTACCGTGCTGGAGCTGGCATTGTCCTTTCGGCCTCCACTGCCCCTCAAAAATGCTCATCTCATGACCCTGATACCTCGCTATGTGCCGCGAGAGACATCTCTGGCAACCATGCCTCAGGAATCGCGATTCTTTTCCGTTGCGCCACAGTCACAGCTTCAAGGATTCTGCCATTGGCGGGACGATCGCAAAGCCTTTCCCACTGTCGTCCTGGTCCATGGCTTAGAAGGCTCCAGCGAATCGCGATACATGCGGGGGATCGCAGCCAAAGCCTTCCATGCTGGGTTCAACGTCATCCGCCTGAACCAACGAACCTGCGGTGGAACCGAACACCTTTCTCCGACGCTCTACAACAGTGGTCTTAGCAGTGATTACCGGGCTATCGTGAAGGAACTCATTCACCATGATGGTCTCGATCGAGTCTGGCTGGTCGGCTATTCCATGGGTGGCAACCTTGTGCTCAAAGCGGCTGGCGAGCTAGGACGGACCGAACCGGCTTTGGCCGGAGTGGCCGCCGTATGTCCGAACATCAACCCGACCATCTGCGCCCGTGCCCTGGAAGAACCACGTAACTGGATTTATCACCGTCATTTCGTCACGAGGCTGAAAGCGCGCTTACGACGAAAAGCCTCCCTATTCCCTGGGAAATGGGATCTCTCCATGCTTGGTCACATCACCACCATCAGTGAATTCGATGACTGCTATACCGCCCGGGACGGCGGTTATCGGGACGGCGCCGACTATTACGATCGGGCTGGATCGCGACACGTGCTCGATAAAATCGCGGTGCCGACTCTTATCATCACGGCACAAGACGATCCATTCATTCCTTACACCATGTTCACCGAAGCGAAGATTCAGGAGCACCTCCAGATCGCTGTGGTCGCGCCTCATTATGGGGGTCATTGCGGGTTCTACCAGAGTCGACGACAAGAGGAAGATCCCTACTGGGCGGAGAACCGAATCCTAGATTTTTTACGCGGCATGCGATTGAGCCGGTCATGAAGCATGAGTGATACCACCCTGCCACTGCCAAGACCTACCTACGACACCCTCCACGCGCTGAGCTGAGAGTGCCGCAGGCAAACTGCCCCCCTACTTGAGAAAACTGAAGCCACAATTGAGAACAACCGTCGTATGGGAGGCAGTCAGGCAATACTGGGTTCGAGATGCGTCCGCACCTCGTCACGGTATGTCCGAAACGGGTCCGGCATTGGGAAAGGGGCATGACCTCGGACTTGAAAAATTGACCAATTGATCACATAGGCGGGAAATAGCCCATCAGGGTTCGCAATTCGATCTGCATCGGTAGGCCGCCCCCCTTCTAAGAGATACCTGACCAACGCACTGCGCCCATAGGCGCGTGTATTCTTGGGGGCCTCCTCCGTCGCAATCTGAATCAACGCATCGGTCGTCATGCGAGGAACCCGTCCCTCCTCCACAAGCCCATAATAGAGTCCCTTGGCCGGATTCAAGTTGTGATACTCTAAATCCAAACTCTTGAGCAGAGGATCGCTCCAGTCCAATCGCTCCGCTTCTCTGAAACATTCCAGCAACCAAAGCTTCGATGCCCAATCCACACGGCCAACCAGCTTCTGATAATCCCCGCGCAGATCGTTGAGGACCGACGCCCATTGTGCAAGGACCCAATCAGTTTCCTCATCCTGTCCCTGACAATGCCGCAACGCACAATCAAGAAACTGTTCCTGAATATCAAGAGCCGACATGGTTCGTTGAGACTGAAGTCGAACGACCCAGTTCCGCTCTTGGTCCTGGGAGATTTCTTGCAGCGCTTCCACCGGTTCATCAATCTCCAAATCCTGAGGGGCATGCCCTTCCTCAATCAGCTGTAAGACCAAGCCGGTCACACCAAGTTTCAACGCCGTCGCATTCTCAGCCATATTGGAATCGCCCAAGAGCAAATGGATCCGACGAAATTCATTGGGGTCGGCCAACGGTTCATCTCTCGTGTTCACAATCGCCCGATTGTGCTGTACCCACTCGAAAAAATCATTGACGATGTAGTCGCTCCGTTGGGAAATTTGAAACGGCAAGTTCGAGCCACCTCGGCCACCGACGGTTGCACGTGGAACAATCAATCGATCCACCTGAATCCAGGCATCCTGCGGACTGGCGGCACCGATACGCCCGGCTCCGGTAAAGATCTGTCTGGTGACCAAAAACGTCACGAACGGCGCCAACCCACGCCTTGAAAACGGAAATCGACGAGAGACAAGATAATTTTCATGTGAGCCAAAGGTCGCATCCGTCTCATGGTCGATGTTGTTCTTGATCAGCGATACGTGCTCGGACAAACCAAGATCTCCGATCGCCCGCTGCAGCAAGAGATCTCCGGCACGGTCAGACGCCACAACATCCGTGAGGGAGTGACATTCGGGAGAGGCATACTCTAAATGTCCCATATCCAGGTAGATCCGGCCGCCGTTCGTGATAAATCCCCCATTTCCAGGCGGCTCATCATGGCCGCGATGGTGGAGATCCAGCACGCCTCGACGCTGCACCTGGAACAGATGATTTCTGATGTGATGGGCAAACCAGGTTGGGGAATGGTCAGGCCGGTCCTCGTGGATCAAGAGCCCGTACTCGGTTTCCAAACCAAAAATTCGATGCAACATATGCTTACGTGAGTGCCGAACTCAGGTCCTTGGGAAGCAACGTCTCCAACTCGCCAGATCCGAGTGTCCGATACTTGGAGGTTCCTGCCACATGGCGATCCAGCAGCGCACATTCGATGGACTTTTCCTGCATGCGTTGGCGCACATGAGTCATAAGGGTCTGAGAGTCCGTTACCGGCTGATCGGAACTTCCCTTCCCGTCCTTCGGATCCCCTCCGGTGTCATCCGTGTGCCGCTGCGCTCGATCTCCGACTGCCCAAGTGTGAATCGCGAGATGCACGGCGTCTTTCAACGACACACAAGACTGCGGTCGAAGATACTCCACCATCCGCTGCTCAACCGACGCGCTTGCCGCAAGGACTGCATACCGGCCCTTCTCTTCGAACACGCCGTCATAGGTGATCGTGAGGAAGCCATCTTTCCCAACTTTCTGGCTCAGCTCAGCCAGCATGATCTTCACGATGAACGGAGCTTTAAATACCTCCTCAAATGCCTGCTTGACGGCCGGTGCAATGCCGTATTTGACGAGGCGACTCCCCGTGACATCAGAAGCAGAGCGGTTGAATCCTTCGACATGAGCCATTTCCAACAGAGTGAAGCGTAACTTCTCGAGATCAGCCGGGTGTCCCATTCCTCCGAATGCAAGGCGGTCATAGATTTCATATAACTTGGGGGTGCCTTTACTCATCGTCATCAGGAGAATCCCCTGCTCACATGCCACACCCACCACCGGACTCCCCTGCACAAACTGCGCATCAAGATATTGTCGGCGATTCCCGACTGCTTCGACCCACCGATAAGGTTCTTCGTACATAGCGTGACGACCTTACAAGCCTTTCGATACGTGTGATTCGAACAACGAGCGGAGATGCGGATCCGCCATGGCCGTTACACCATCGGATGTGATCAGCTTCACAACCGGATACAGCCCGGCCTCTCGATTCACGCCACCAGTTGCGCTGTCGAATTCGGCAGCGCACGTGAGCAGCCGCAGCGCCTGAACGGCCGCCTGCTCTTCAGACATCGCACTCAGAGGCTGCTCGCCCCAGATATTCACATAATGAAGAATGCCTCGAATAGTGGGCGAACCAGACCCCGATACAGCGTACTCCACTCCCTCAAACTCTGCGCCAAGAATGTCGTAGAAATAAATCTTTGCGGCCTCTTGTTCGGCATCGTATCCGGCAAAGATCGGAACGACAGCCCCAGTCCCCGCCAGGGCTGCCTGAACATTTTCCTTCAGCAGCTTAGACAGGGCTCGAAGCTTGCCCTCAAAGCTGAGCTCCTGAAGTTGTGTCCGCCGATAGTACTTAAAGGAATGTTCGAGAATGCGCACCATTTCATACGCGGTGGCGGGAACCCCTGCAATCGCCATGACGCTATGTCGATCTATCTCCAAGACCTTGTCGGTCCTGTCGTACATGACCATGTTGCCGGCTGTCGCACGACGATCCCCGGCCACCAACACCCCATTACGATATTTGAAGGCAAGTATCGTGGTGGCGGTGGTCAGAGCCTGCCCCACTCCGACTTGTCCGGGCATTCCCAATACATACCCCTGGTCCTTCAGTAGCTGGTAAAAATCACCCTGCATCCTTAACCTCGCTCCAGTGAAGGGTGAGGAGAGCCTCTGCCTCTTCTCACACCTTACGCCTTACCCCTCACCAATCTATTGCCCTGTCCGCTGCCGATATCGTTCCGCCTGCTTCGGATCAACTCGGCGCATCCGCTTCAGAAGGCTATCCTTGTCGGGTGATCCGGTTTCTGGACGACGTGGCCCCCCTCCTTCTTCCAAAGGACTGGGGGATTTCGGCATGGGATCACCTGGCCCTTCTCGTCGTTCTGGCATCACGTTGTGTTTCATAGGTCCCTATCCTTTCCGTAGGTCCATGCGGCCAGCGCATCCGCCGGTGACTGGGCCGTCTTGAAGAGACCAATACATCGTGTCACCTCTTGCGGATCAAAGAGGTCGCGCATGTCGAGCGTACGGGATCGGAGCCCGTCGGTAAACCGGACCTGCTCCCATTGAATCGACTGAATCTGGTCCGGAAATTTCTGCACGCAGAGCCCCCGTAACCCGCCACGTGTGTCGACCGGACCATTTCGGATCGCCGCTTCAATCACGTCATCAGTCGTCAGCCGCCAGGCTTTCCCCTCCGCTTCCAAGCCCATGTAGAGGCCCATCTGAGGATCAATATTGTGATATTCCAGATCCAAACTGGCCAACCATGGATCGTCCCAATCAATCCGCTCTTCCCGCATAAACGTTTCGAGCAGCCATTGCTTCGTCACCCAATCCAACTTGCCGACCAATTGTTGCCGATTTTGCACCAGCAACTGCAACGTCTCACCCCATTCCCGCAAGATCCAATCCGATTCCGCGTCGCGACCGGAGAGCGTCCTCTTCGCGGCTTCATAGTACTGCACTTGTATGTCCACCGGCGCGATCGTACGTCCATTTTTTCGTCTCACCACCATTTTGAGGTCTGGATCTCGTGAGATCTGTTTGACGGCTGCCACCGGCTGCTCCAATTCGAGATCGGGTACGGCCTCCTGTGCGATCATATCGAGCACCAACTGTGTCGTTCCCACTTTCAGCGCCGTCGCATACTCGCACATATTGGCATCGCCGATGATGAGATGGAGTCGACGATACCGTTGGCGATCCGCATGGGGCTCATCTCTGGTATTGAGAATTGGTCGATTATGCATCGTATCGACGCCCAGCTCTGCCTCCATAAAGTCGGCACGCTGAGAAATTTGGTACGGCCCTGGAACATAGGGTGATTCTTGTGCCTCGGTCCCGACCTTCCCGGCACCGGCGACGACCTGCCGACTTACAAGAAACGGCACTATGCCGGCCACCAAGGCCGGAAAGGGAACAGCCCTGGGCACAAGATAATTGTCGTGGCATCCGTAACTGTGGCCATGGAAATCCGTGTTGTTTTTGTAGAGCCGAACATGCGCGCCACCAAGTCCCTCGTTACGCCGCTGAGCCGCACGGTGGACGATCCGTTCTCCTGCTCGATCCTGCGCCACCAGATCGCGAAGCGTTCGGCATTCGGATGTGGAGTATTCCGGATGCGTATGGTCGTTGTAGAATCGCGCCCCGTTCGGCAAGACAAGGTCGCTTTTCATGTCATGGAACGAAAAAGGGCGATGGGCATCGCGTCGTGCAAACTCATCTTCCTCTTTATCCTGTTGCAAGCCCAAGACTCGGAAACCGCGCGCATCTTCATGTGGATCCTCACCGGCATAATCCCACCGCCGCTTGAAAGAAGCGGCCAGATGAGCACGCACGAGTTCCATTGATTCGACTACCGGATCCATGTCCGGTACATCGTCGCGTGTAATACCATACTCGGTCTCAATTCCAAAAAGACGCATAGTGAGTGAGAAGTAAAAAAGAATACGTGAAGAGACGGTCAGACTCGCTCATAGCCCCCGACCAGTCAGTTCCTGACCTTTCTCATCCTCAGATAATCTGACTGGTGAGCCGTTCTTCAGCCTGACGGCCTCGCCGGAAGGACGAAATACCGACCACCTGCTCCGGATGATGATCGAGCAATTTCAGCCATTCCTCGGCGGCATCGTCCGGCGGTAACATGTCACCCTCTCGAAATTCCTCGGACACGGCTACCCGAAGATCCTCCTCCAGCAATCCCGCCGGCTGCCCAGACTGAACCGTACGATCGATCGCCTTTTCTTTCGCCCGTTGAACGATCGACGCCAGGATTGCTCCACTGACAAGATCGCCGCGGTACAGCACCGTACTCTGACCACTTCTCAGCCTGATCGAGAGGAGACGGGTTTCTTCCGTTCGACGGAAGATCGTCTCAATAATGTCTTCGACAAGCGACACCACCGCCTTCACCGGCTCACCCCCGCGGTCCTGCACCAACTTGGGGTCAAGTGGAAGATCCGCCGTCAAATAGACCTTCAAAATCTCGGCTGCGGCAGCCTTGTTGGGCCGGCCGACTTTAATTTTTCGATCGATTCGACCGGGACGCAACACAGCCGGATCGATCAGGTCCGGTCGGTTGGAGGCCAGAATAATAACGACATCCCGCAACGACTCGATCCCATCCATTTCGCTGCAAAACATCGGGACGAGCGTGTTTGAGATATTGAAGGATCGCATGGCACGCCGCGTCCCCACAATCGACTCCGCTTCATCGATAAAGATGAACGGCAGAGCCCCTTCCTTTCGTCGAGCCCGAGCCTGCTCAAAGAGATCCCGGACCATCCGCTCTGACTCCCCAAGCCACATGTTGAGAATTTCCGGTCCTTTAACATGAAGGAATGCCCCGCTCGTCACTGGCGGACGATTGTCCATCCCTGGTACCTGTCCCGGCTTCAATTCGCTGAGCTGCTTGGCCAAGCTGCCAGCAGCGGCTTGCCCAATCAGGGTCTTCCCGCACCCGGGTGGTCCGTAGAGCAAAAACCCCTTTGGTTGAGAAAATTTGAACCGTTCAAACGTCTCCGCATGCACGAGTGGATATTCAATCGCCTTGCGAATCGCAGTGATCGCTTCGCTTTGTCCTCCGATCTGTTCCCACGTGACCGTGGGCGTTTCATCCAGAATATGGCGGCTGGCCTTCCGATCCACCAGTTTCTCAAGAGCTATGCGGAGACTGGGGTCAATTCGAATGTGGTCCCCCGCACTAAGCTCGACACTGAGCAAATCCGTCGAACGCTGCAAAATCAACGACTGCCGGCCCATATCCTGTTCAAACCGCAACCGACCGTCCGGTAACGTTTCAGCCAGTTTCAAAATGGGCCCGTTCCGGTCATACCCCAGCGTCCGAATGACCGCATAGGCTTCATTGACCAAGATCTGGGTGCCGATCCGCAGGTCGGTATCAGCCACGCGAGGATCCACGTTGGCATAATACTCCGCCCCACCGACGACGATACGGGCAAGACCCGGAGCTGGAATCTCAAGCAAGGTGCCGATCCGATTGGCTGGAGCCGTGAGCTTGGCCACGACCTCGCCAACTTTCTTGAACTCCACCTCGCGTTGCTGAGAAGCAGCTTGAGACAGCATCACGGCATGCCGCAGCTTGTACAGCAGCTTTTGCCGAGGATCACCGTCTGAGAACGAGGCAAGACACTGTTCAATCAACTCGAGCGGATCCGTCCCGGTCTTCAGCGACGGCTCATTGCTCCGGTCATGCTGTGTCTCCTGATCAAAAGAACTACGATCACTCATAGACAGTCCTTTACCAAACAGAATTGAGTGATCCTACCATACACATGTTGTGAATTACTGCCACGCTAGTTGACGGCCTGTAGCGTGACCGCCACCTTTTCGCGTCGGTTACCCCGGAGGATTTCGACGGTCACCTGATCACCGACCTTATGTGCTTCCATGACATCCATAAGGTCGTCAATGGTGGTTACAGTTTTTCCGGAGACTGCGACAAGAATGTCACCCAGTTGGATTTGTCCCGTCATCGTTTCGCGAGCCCCCTTAAGACCGGCGCGGTCCGCTGGCCCGCCGCGCGTCACCTTGCCGATGATCACTCCTTTGATTCCCCATCGCTTTGCCATTGCATCAGGGACCAGCGAGACCCCCAGTCCAGGACGGATAAGCTTCCCGTGCTTGATGAGTTCAGGAACGATACGATTGACGGTATCGACCGGAACCGCAAACCCAATACCGGCATAGGCCCCACTCGGACTCACGATCTGTGTATTGACCCCGATCAATCGCCCCGCACTATCGAGCAAGGGACCGCCGGAGTTGCCAGGATTGATCGCAGCGTCCGTCTGAACCACCCCTTCAATCGTTCGATTGGACATTGATTTGATGGTCCGGCCCAAGGCACTGACAACGCCTGTAGTCAAGGTGTGATCGAGCCCAAACGGATTTCCGATCGCCAGCACTTTTTGCCCAACTCGCAAATCATGAGAGGAACCGATCACCATCGGCTCCAATTGGCCGTCCGAAACTTGTATCTGAAGCACCGCCAGATCGTGATCGGGATCGGCCCCAACCAACTTAGCCTGATGTTCACTCCGATCCGCCAAGGTCACCTTGATCGCATCAGCTCCATAGATGACATGAAAGTTCGTGACGATGTGCCCTTGCTTGCTCCAAATGAACCCGGATCCTGATCCCTGCGGCACTTCCATGACATTGAGGGACCAAATGTCCTGCTGGATGGCGGTATTGGCAATGAACACCACGGACTTCGTCGCTCGCTCAAAGACCGTGATCGTCGTTCGCTCATCGGCACCCAGCTCCAGGGGCGCAGGCGTCACAGCCCGCGGTCTTCCTTCAGGGCCGTCATAGACGGCTCCCAGCGGCTTGCCCCAGTCCGCCGCAACCACTGTTGAACTCAGCAAGAAAGTGACGAGGAACAGGCAAGAATATCCGAGCGGGCTATTCACCTAATACCTGTAGGACCAGTTCACGGGTTCGCGCACGCGTGTCAAAATCCACGAGGACGACCTGCTGCCAAGTTCCAAGCAGCAGCGATCCGGCGGTAAACGGAATCGTGACGGAAGGCCCTTGCAGTTGCCCTCGAAGGTGACTGTGACCGTTGTCTTCTCCCGGATTAACCGTATTATGTCGCCAGCGGGGATCTACCGGGATGAGACGGTCCCAAAACGTGTGCGTGTCGGCGCGGATCCCTGGTTCATCCTCAATGATCATCACGGACGCAGTCGTGTGCTTGACAAAGACCGTCACAATTCCTGCATGAAGCTTCGCCTCTGCCACGGCAGCGGCAACAGACTTAGTAACATTTTCGATCTGAGTCCCCCCGGCCATTTGAATGGTCAGCGTTACAGTCCGAACGGCCATCAGATGCTCCTAGGCAGTAAGATTGCGGAGGTACCGGCGGTCGTGCTGAGTCAGCGGTTCACCTCGCGCTGCCTCAAGAATCGAGTCAAAGGCCCCCTCGGCCGTCAATCCTCGTACAGCAGCTACAACCTCGCCACTGAGGATCCCCTCTTGCTCCAACTTATCCAGATACGCAAACGCCTCTGCCAAGCTTTCTTTGCTCCTGGCATAATAGTCACGTCCTCGACGCTGGTTACTGTAAGCCTCAAATTGCTCACAGGCCACAAGGACTTCCGCTAATTGTTTCACCCATGATGGTGCCTTGGCTAACCGTTCCGGGTAATAGTAGTACAGCATCACCTGCTGCATCCACGGTTGCCAGCTCACCCCCAGCTTCGTGAACGTCGGCCTCACCGCCCGCAACCGCCTAGCCAGGCGCCTGGCATACCCCAACCTCATCTCAACCTGCTCGATCGCCCAGCGATCCAGCAGTACTCCCGCAGCCGCAAGGTCCTTTCGATAGCGCGACACGAAGGCCTCCGTCTCACGACCATACCGTGTATGCGGATGAACGGCTCGCCATTCACGAGGTCTCGTGGGAATGCCCTGTTGTTTCGCCCACGACCAGATCGTGCCAAAGAGTCGTCGATCCAGACCCGCACGGCCGAGGTCGTGCAGCAGGCAGGCCACATGATAGAGCCGGACCCGATCTTCAGGATGTCTCAACCGCACGGCGACAGCCACACACATCGTCGCTGTTCTCACGGCATGGGGACGGTCGTAGCCACGGATGATGCGATCTTGGTGGAGGGGATGAGGATAGTCGTACAGACTCATCAAGGCTTTCACGAGCGAGCGTGAAACCCCTGGCGCTTGTAATCGGGAAGGAACAGATCGTGCCATGCCTGATAGATACACCCACGGGATGATACAGATGCTGGGGAGAATATCGTCGGAAGGAAGAAACTGTCAAGGCAACTTCGAAGAGGAATCGGCTCGCTCAATACTCTTGGGTCTGCTATGCTCAAATCATATCCAACGAACGGTACCGGGATGATGAGTTGGTTACGACGCGGTGGGCTCATCGGGATTGCCCTCATGGTAACGGCGCCAATGGACACCGTCGCCGCTTCCCCGGATCAGCTGACCGATCTCACCGGACGAGTCCAGGTTCTGGTGACGTTGAAAAGCCGAGATAACTTTTCCAGTGAATACCGGTATGACATCAGTGTCAGAAACCTTTCACCGGATACGATCACCGGCGATTCTTTGGTGATCGTCCTCGACAAGATCACCAATCTCGCAGGCGAGGACCACGAAGCATTGACCGGGGAATCATTCCTGAAGCGATTCGATGTCCTGGACCAGGACGGCCAGACTGGTGACGGGAAACCCTACTTTCATATCCCGTCGGGATCCGCGCCAGACCTCACTCCACAATCAGACAGTCTACCTGCCAGCATACGCATCAGAAATAGGGACTATGTCGCAGTGTTTACCCCGTCGTTTAAGGTCTTTGGACAAAAACGGGTGTTGCCCGACGCAAAGCGTCCGGGAGGCTCACTCTCCGCCCCTGCTCCTCCGGAACCTGCCGCAGCTGCCAACCGCAAGACCCTCGATATGCTGATTCAGCTGCTGATCAAGAAAGGAGTCCTGACGGAAGAGGAGTGGAAGAAAGCCACCAAGCCGTGAGTGAGTCACCCTGTATAGCCTGTATGGGCACTTGGCCCCGTCCAGACCATTTTCTTGAAGATCTTGGATTGTCCAAAGCCTATCTGCACGAAGACCAGTTCTTCCCTGGATGGACGGTGTTGGTCTTTCACCGGCATGTCACTGAACTGTTCCAATTAGCGCCACCCGAACGTGTTCAGCTGATCGAAGATGTCAGCCGTGTAGCCGGCGCCTTATTCGAGATCTACCACGCAAAAAAAATCAACTATGAACTCTTAGGGAATCAGCTCCCCCACATCCATTGGCATGTGATTCCTAGACTGCCGAATGATCCAGCCCCACTGGAACCGGTGTGGCGCGTACCACATACCCCTGTCCATCTCACAGGGGTAACGCTTCAACACACAATCGATCGTGTACGATCCGCTCTTCGAGGAAAGGGGTAACCCGCACGTGATCTTATGACGGTTGATCATGAATGAGGTGGACCGGACCAGCGATCATGTCTACAAATAGAGTCCGATCTGTTATAGACATGCGACTGTGCCTCAGGGCTTTTTAAAATCCTCGCTAGAGCCATCTTTCCTTCAGGCACCCCTTGACAGATACAGAACAACGCACCTGGCAACAAGAACGCCATCCCCAGAAAACATCACAACCTGTGGATATCCAGTCAGCAGACTGGGAATAGTATGGGCATCAGCCTCATGAAGGGGATAACTCCTGGCAAGTTTCTAGGAATGCGCAAGAAACTCACAAACTACTCATTGAACCACTATTCCTAGGTGTTCGATTGCGAAGAGGCGGATGCTTAAATAATAGGCACTTTGATAATTTTACGCGTGATTCGCACTCTCCCGACCAGATTGCAAGACTTACACACAAGGTTATACACAGAAGATGGGGAGTACGGATATTCCGGCCCGTTAATTTCTAGCGAGAGCCCAAATTCGGAAACGGCAAGGATCTAGCCCGCATTATTCATGAGCACTTCTGTTGCAATCGCCGATCCGCTGCTGCGACAAGCCTTCGGGCGGTGGACTCGCCCCTCGGTCCCTCGACGTACTGCACGAGTACGCCTCAGGACCTCCGGACTCCGCGCACCGCTCTCACAAGGCGGCTCCTCGATTTCGCCACGAACTGTCATGAATAATGCGGGTTAGAGCGACGTGCAGACAATAGACGACACACGGAGCACCGCTTCTTGGTGAAAGCGAGTTTTGTAGGAAGAGAGAATATCCCGCATCGCCTTGTCTGTAGTAGCATTGCCTGGATGGATCAGACTGAGAATATAGGTCGGTTCGTTCACCATCACGCCTGACGCCGCCCGCCATTGACCCGACGCCTGCCAGACGGAAAGTCCTTCAGGAAACCGCGGTGTCACCGTCTCAGTGAGAAATCTTGTCCAATCTTCCGGCGTGACTGAACCCGACGGTGTGTCGGTTCCGAAATAGACCATTTCTTGAACGGCACGTTGCCCGCCCTCACCACAAGCAAACCCACTCATCGTCCCGCAACTCGAGAGTACGATGCAAAGGAGAAGACTCAGAGGGCCCCCACCGGCTCTCCAGAAAATAACCAGCTTTCTCTCAAACCTCCTGTCGTCTCGATCTGGCAACACAGCCACTCCGGTTGAACACTGAGACCTCACTCCAGCGGCTCTCACGATGTCCAATGACTGGGTGATACCCCACACACGAATACGATCGCCAAAACAATGGCGCTTCTCCCGCTGAACTAAAAAGAACGCCCCGCGTCTCTCCCAGAACCTCAAGCCTTCAGCCTGCTCGGCGGTAAAGGGCATTCTTGGGCCGCTAATGTTTGCTCGGCTTGAGCAACGGCTTTTCGGAGCGGCTCCAGGTCTTCATCGGTGTTCCGCCTGTTGGAGAGACGCTTCACCACCTGAGCCGCTGCCTCCGCCAAGACCTGCAACGCCTCCCTTATATCATCAGACTCGGTAGATTTTCCGGCTGCAGCTGCACGGGCCATGGCGAGACGACGACGCGGTCCGACATACGGCTCTGGAGCAATTGGATTGTCCTTTTCGAGCTCTGGTCGTCTGAATATCATGACGATTCTCCCATACGATCCGACCAATACCTAGACGCTGTCTTCATACATACTTCTCCAGCCAACATCACTGCGACAACATTCGGCGTTCGTGAAACGTGAAGCGCATCTCGTCAACCGTCGTCCGTTGGGGAGCCAGCCGTTCGTGATTTGATCCGTGAGAGGCCTGCCTCTCACTGCCAACCTCAGGGTTGCACCCACGCCCGTGTCACGTTTCATGCACAACGCTTGACGAGTAGTGCGATCCGAGAGGTTTCGTCATCCACACCGCCATGAAAATTTCCAGCCAGAGACCTGCAGCCGCATGCTCATCAAAACCCAGGGCCCATCAATCCACTGGCGGTGTGACGCCAGGCTCATCTGACCTACCTGGGCAGATTCGGCTCCACCTGTCGAGGACTTGGTGCACGCAAGGAGCGCAGGCCGGTCACGATGGCCTCCAGTTCCGAACGCGCACCCGTTCTGTGCAGAGTCTCATCGAGTAACGCGCGCAGCTCAACCCGCGCGTCACGCACGCGTGTCACGCGAAACGTGAAACTGTAGTCCGGTAAATCGGCATCACTGCATACCTCGCCGCTGGGACAAGGGCTCAACACAACCGTCTCGATATGTTCATCACCGACATTCGGCAACACCGCTTCAAGATCCAAGGCGGAAAGATCGACCCGAGCACGACCGATAAAATCCGCACCACTCCCATCATCCGCACAATGGGGCCCGGCATGCAGACCCTTCCCGGGAGGCAATGTTTTGCAGAAACCAGTCCGCCACCCCACTACATCCTTCTCCCACAGCTCCACTCCAAAACTCAGTGGAGCAGGTTCACCGGCCTCATTGCAGACCGACGTCTTTCCCAAGACAACAATCCCCGGTCGTACTGCGACAATACAACTCCGAACCGGCTCAAAGGAGTAAAATTCTCCTGAATCGACACCACTGAGCTCAGCCGAAACGGTCCAACCTTTTGAGTCTTCCGTCCCGACCATCACCTCATCACTCCCCCACCAATCCCAGCCGGTTTCATTCCGTGCCTTGAATCCTACCGCCTCAAGCTTATAACGTCGTTCCGTCCACTCAATGGCATCCCATGCAACGTCCTGCTCGACCACGGCTCGGACCTCCGAGGTCCCGGACGGCGACGCGGTCAGAGGCTCGTGCGCAAAAACATCGGCACCAAAGCACGAACATGCCGCCACACTCACACACCACGTCATCAATCGTCTCTGCAACACCATGAGGCTCCTCTTACCTGAAACTGTGATCACGCAACCCTTCCATTCTACTCAGCCCCATTCGTATCACCAGATCGACCTACTGATGTACAGAGCTGGCCGGATATAATCCATTGGCAATCATCGAACACCAACACCGCGTGAGGCTGTAAGGAGGTGAGACTTAAATCGGGTGAC
The DNA here is from genome assembly GCA_019636945.1 of Nitrospira sp. Taxonomy (GTDB): domain Bacteria; phylum Nitrospirota; class Nitrospiria; order Nitrospirales; family Nitrospiraceae; genus Nitrospira_D. The sequence goes on from JAHBWO010000014.1 coordinate 33,054, forward strand.
TGTCCCGCCAACGAGCTGCGGGAGAACTATTCGGACAATCTCACGGCACCCTAACACAGATGAAGAACCTGGATGATGTGATCAGACTCTGACCACCACCGTCACTCCGGCTGAACCTCGACAGACCATGCTCAACACCTGCCGGCCTTGGGCCCACAACACCTCACCGCCTTCCCGTCTTCAATTTGGCATAGAGAGAACAGCCTTTCTGCTCTCGGAGGTCGCAGGCTTTTCCATAATGCTTGAGGGCTTCCGTGTCATCTGATTTGACGCCCCGTCCGACTTGATAGATCACCCCGAGATTGATGCAACCCTTGGCGTCGCCATCGTCACAGGCTTTCCGGTAGAGCGTTGCTGCACGAACATCGTCCTGCTTAATTCCGTTGCCCGCCGCATACATCGAGCCGAGGTTGGAGCAACCCCTTGCACTCCCACCGTCACAGGCCTTCCGGTAGAAATCGGCGGCTTGGAAATCGTCCTGTGGGACCCCCGTCCCTTCGGCATACATCACGCCAAGATTATAACAGCCTCGTGCATTTCCGCCGTCACAAGCCTTCCGGTAGAACTCGGCGGCTCGAATATCGTCCTGTTGAATTCCCGTCCCAGCCGCATACATCGCAGCGAGGTTGTAGCAACCTCTCGCGTTTCCGCTCTCACAGACCGCTTTGTAGAGATCAGCCGCTTGCACCTCATCTTGCTGGACTCCGGTTCCAGAGGCATACATCACGGCCAGATTGTAACAACCCTTCATACTTCCGGTATCGCAGGCCTTCCGAGTAAAATCGGCGGCTTGAACCTCATCCTGTTGCACCCCAGTCCCCTCGGCATACATTACCCCGAGATTATAACAACCCCTGGGCTCTCCCCCATCACAGGCTCTCCTCGCGAAGACCACTGCTTGCACATCGTCTTGCGGAACCCCGGTCCCCTCCGCAAACAAGACTCCGAGATTAGAACAGCTCGTCGGATCACCGAGGTCACAGGCTTTTCGAAACATCGCTGCAGCTCGTGCCTCATCTTGCTTCACCCCCTCACCCTTGATATGCAACAATCCAAAGGCGTTACAGGCAGTCGGCGCCCCTCTCTCACAGGCCGCCTTCAGCTGTTGGGATTGATCTGCAGCGTGCACGAGCTGCACCCCGACCAAAACTAGGACTCCGCTGATAAGGCAGGCAGGAAGCAACGTACGAACCGTCATGACATACCCTCCGAAGACGCAGAATAAGGTGAGTGCGCGCAGTCTAGCGAGATTCCCCGTTCAGATTCAAGGCGGGAGAGCGTGCCTCAATGCGCATCAGTATGGTGCATCAACTTTATTGCGGTCGTGCCATCCAACCCACAAATACGTTGCGACAATTTTGATAAGAAACGTATGAACCCTCACCCTGCAGACTATCATCCCCATTCGGATTCCAGATCGTCCACGTCGAGAGCGCGAGGCACAAAAAATGGGCCCCCGTCGGCATGCACCTCATCACCCTTCGACCTATGACGAGCAACCGATTCCGCCTCACGCACCCGTTGCAAAGTGAATCTGGAAGGCGATAGGATCCGTTTCCCTCTTGCTCGGTTCGTTCATGTCGGAGGGAACGGCGCCGCCATTGGCTGGGACGTCATCGCCCTGCCGCCTGTGATGTCTGAGCGGAGTCCATAACCACTTCCGTGCCGTGATGCCCGTGAGTAGGGCGCCAATCCATGTGTCGTCACCGCACTGTATCCCATTTGGTAGGTCAACCATGCTTGTGAAAATCTCGACCTGTGCACTCATCGTCATGGCCCTGTTCTACGGATCTGTTCCGGTTTCGATTGCGATTACTCAACCGACAGGAGTGAATCCATCATCCACCATTCCACGCGATCGTCCTCACACTCCACCGACCTCTCCCCACCTGTTGCCCTACGGAGCCTGGTATGGGCCTCGACATATCCCAGTTCCCGCAAATGCCCCCCGGATCTATCGCATCGACGACGAGTCGCTCCGAAGTGCAATCGACACCCAGGCCTCGGATGACTTAGGTATGGCGAGGAACAATCTCCAGGCGGCCAAGCAGAAAATCGACGAGCTCAAGCAACGCGTTGGCGAGCTCGTGCTGCAACTCCACGCCAAGGATACCGAAATCGCCACCTTGCGGTCGAACGCGATCGACAATTCCAAGAAATTTCGTGAGGACCTCGCCGCACAAACGGAAGAGCTGAATCAAGCCAAACGCCGAGTGATCGAAGTGGAGCAACAGATGGCGGCAACCGCAAAGGGACAGGAACTGGTTCAAGCCAAGCGCCGTATCGCCGAAGTTGAGCAATTGGCTGCTAAGAAAGACCAGGACCTCACCCAAGCCAAGCGCCGCATCTCAGAGGCGGAACAACTGACAGCCAACAAAGAGCTGGACCTGAACCAGGCCAAGCGTCGCATCAACGAGGCCGAGCAACAAACGGCGGGCAAAGAGCAGGAGCTGATCCAGATTAAACGCCGCGTCAGCGACGCGGAACAGCAGATGGCAAAAAAAGACCAGGACCTCACCCAAGCCAAACGCCGCGTCACCGAAGTTGAACAACAGCTGGCAGCAAAGGAACAGGAAGTGACCCAGGCGAGGCGCCGGGTGACCGAGATCGAACAACAGATGGCGTCCTCAGGACGGGAACAGGAACTGGCCCAGGCCAAACGCCGAGCCACGGACGCGGAACAACTGATCGTGAAAAAGGAGCAGGAGCTGACACAGGTAAAGGACGAGCTGAAACAAGTCAGTCAAAAGTTCGCCGACGTAAATCCGCAACTCGTGGCGAAAGAAGCAGAACTCGCTCGCACGAAACAAATGCTCGTGGATATTGAGTTGAACGCCAATGCCAGCACGAACGCATCAAAACAGACCGACGCCGCGGCCACACAAGACGAACCCCCTCCCGCTCTCTCGCTCCAGTCGATCGATCAAACACTCTCCGCATCCTCCATACTGGGGGCGGATGCCGCCGATGAAGAAGAAACACTCACCCTCATCGGGAACAGCGACCTCCGCAAGATCAGCGAGAGCCTGACGAGCTTGCTCCAACCAGAGCTGAAGAAGGGCACGGTCACAGTGAGGCAGCGAGGTAATAAGTTGACCCTGGCGCTCGCGAATAGCGACCTCTTCTCCACCGGTGACGCGACCGTGACCCTCGGAGGCACGTCGTTACTCGAACGGATCGGCGCCGTCTTGCACGGATCCCGGTACCAAGCGATTGAGGTGGCGGGACATACCGACAATACCCTATTCCGATCCGACCTGCGAAAGGGCTTTCGGGATAATCAGGAACTCTCGCGCACCCGGGCTGACTATGCCGTGCAAGTGCTGATCAACGGAGGACTGCAGAACGACCGAGTCAAGGCCGTGGGCTATGGCGATAGTAAACCAATCACGACGAATGATACGGACAAGGGCCGGAGCAAGAACCGGCGATTGGAAATCGTCATTACCCAGACATCGGAATCAGGAATTGCAGTAGGTGAAGGGAAAACCCAAGTCGGCAAGAAACCACACGATGGATCACACAAGCGGTGACGGCTCAGTGACGAGAGGACCTGTTCAGAAGTTTTGCCTGCCTCTGAACAAGTCCACACCTCGCAGACTTTCTTAACAGCTCACCCGACCACGTCCAAATCCTCGCACCGAAACACGGATGGCCTAGGTTAAAGCAGAACAACCCGCTGAATGTTCAGAGTCGGCTCCGCAGCCGCTCATACCCGTTCTTCAATTCCTCAATCGCCTGGTTCAGTGCATCACCGACGGACACGGCTGTTTTCCCCACTTCTTCACGCGCAGCCTCCAGCTTCGGCTTGATCTCGTCCCACTGGGTCTCCAGCCGAGCCCATTCGTCCTTCGCTTCTGCCTTCGCCAGATGCAACTGGACTTGCAGTTCATCGCGCTGCTGCTTGAAATGTTCGAGAGCTTTCGTGATTTGCTCAGTAACCTCTGCCATGGGATACGCTCCTTTGTGAGAAGGTGGACAGATGGAGTAACAATGTCTGCGTCACATGACCACGACTCATCCCATCAAGCCCAACAGCCTCACCCTCCGGGAGGATCCGGACAGGACAGCCCAGATGAGCCTGTGGTTGCTCACCTACCCGATGAGCTCTGGGTGGATGAGTCTGCATGCACCATACAACCGGCAGGTCCAGAGTTCAACCCTACACCCTGCTCAATTGCAAACGCCCTTTCGCCATACATGCTCAGTTATGGGTACATCGAGAACCGTGCGGGACGCTGGCATCCAACCAAAGAGAAAATTCCACTATCAAATACTAAGACCTGGCCAGTACGTAGGGTCTTCCGAACGGCGCAGCGGTTCAACCTAAACAGGTTACACGCCTGGAGGACGCCATGTGGACGGCTTAAAGTAGGATTGGGCTGGGACTTGACCAACGGCGTTGTGGATCTCAAGAAAATGGTGATAACAAGGCAGACCCTCAATTTCGCTCGGATCAAAGAACCCTGCGTCGGAGGTTTCCTCCTGATCGGCGTGAGGGATCCCGGTGATCACTCTCGCCCTAAACACCGTCTCGACCCCTGACAGGTGATCACCATTTGGATACACCACGGAGAACCGTTCCCCTGCAAAGACGCCGAGAAGCTGTGTGAGTTCGACGTACACTCCAGCCTCCTCCCACACTTCCCGTACTGCTGCGTCTGATGGGAGCTCATGAGGGTCGATAATCCCGCTCGGCGCCCCCCATAAGCCTGAAGACTTATCCTTGACGAGCAACATCCGTCCCTGATCATCATAGACCAGGACCGCCACCGTCGGAACGTGCAACAAGACGGTCCCAACTTTTGCACGAAGAGATTTGATGAACTCAGGAATAGCCATGCGCTCGACGTTATGCCATCGCCATGAAAGAAGCCACCCTCAAGATGCATTCGACCAGTGCTGTATATCAGGAGATACGTTGTCAGCAAGTCTCTTACCGAAGCCTGATCGCACAGAGCCTAACCTCCCATTGTCGGGGACCCAAGAGACCAGCGTGGAGATGGGTATCTAGCGCCTCGCGCGCCGGTATTTTGCGTCGAACGGTGCATTGACAGCGGCGCGTCAGAAGGTGCACCATGTACCTTTAATTGATCTCGTGAAACAAGCATCAAAGAGAATACAGAGAACGTACGACATTAGCTGTAACCTTAGGGAATAAGGAGACCAGGATCATGGCATTACTGATTACCGACGAATGTATCAACTGCGGCGCCTGTTTACCGGAATGTCCGAACGAGGCCATCTTCGAAACGCGCAGCGGCGCAGAAGAGAAGGGCCTGCATGTGGGTGACGGTCAAGGCGTGGGCGACAATATTTATGTGATCGCTCATGATCGATGCACTGAATGTGTCGGCCATTTTGACGAACCACAATGTGCAGCGGTCTGTCCGGTTGACAACTGTTGTATTTCTGATCCGCTATATCCGGAGGGGACCGATGTCCTGCTGGAACGGGCAAAGACCCTCAATCCCGATAAGGCAATCGATCCGGCAAAAGTGTGGAGCGGCGTGCGGAACTGAACGGTTCCACTTCACTGTTCCGATTGGAGCAGACTGTTTAAAATCTCTTCGTGCCCTCGATAGGTCTCGACCTGTCGAGGGCACAGAGTGAGTCAGGATCGCCCGCAGGATGCAGAGACAGCATCGGTCCAGGCTTGTGTGCCCCACCAGAACTGCAGCGTTGAGTTATGTCTGAAAAGAATCCCAGATTCCTGACGAATGCCACGGTCATCAAGGTGCTCGCGAAAGTCTTTGCCTTCCAGGCCATCGAGATCAACCTCTTGCGGTCCCAGGCTGGCATTTCCGATGCGAATTGGAAGACTCTGAAAACCGAAGCCTTTAAGAAAACCTACGCCAAACAACGGGCATTCTATGAAGATCGCCTGAACGGTGCCTTTGCGCTGGAACACATTTCCCAATCTGAACGCGAGACCAGGCTGCTTGAACTCTGGCTCAAACAGAGCGAAGAATCCTCCAAAGACGAGCAATAGGCCAGACAAGGCTTCTGCTACTTTTACTTCCTGACGGCCACTCGCTTCATCCTTTTTGCCACTGAACACGAATGTGCCGCGCCAGAACTTCTCTGTACGGCAATAGCTGCACAATGCTCAAGAAAAATCACAAGACCACTTATGGAGTTTCAGGACACCAGGTAGCCGGTTTGAAGTAGGGTTGGGACTGGCCAACCGCCTGGCGGATTACATGGAAATGGGGATAACAGGATAGCTTCTCAATCTCGTTCGGATGAAAGAACCTTGCGTCAGAGGTTTCCTCATAGTCGGCTCGAGGGATGCCTCTAATCGGCTTTGCTGAAAAAACAGTCGCCACCACTGACAGCTGGTCACCGTTCGGATACACACCAGAGAACGGCGTTCCGGCAAAGACGCCAAGAATATGTGTGAGCTCGACGTACACCCCGGCTTCCTCCCAAACCTCTCGCACCGCCGTATCTGATGGCAGCTCGTAGGGGTCGACGATACCGCTTGGTGGCCCCCACAAACCTGACGCCATATCCTTGACAAGTAACAACCGCCCTCGGTCATCATAGGCCATGACTGTCGCCGTCGGCACTTGCAACAAGTCCGTTCCGATTTTTGCACGAAGGGACTTGATGAACTCAGGAATAGCCATATGCCCGATAGATTACGCCACTCCACTCAAAGAATCGACCCCAATAACCAGCTCGATCCCGCGCACTGAGACATATCGGTCGGATTGAGAGATTCACGATGACACCGTGAGCTACCGATGGAACTCCAACGACTCCCCTACGCCATATCGAACGGCATACAACACTCTCAGATTTCGCCAAGTAGGACATGGACAAGAGGCCCGATGCACAGACTGCTTTTCCGGTCAAAATAGAGCCATCTTTCTGTGACTCATCCCTTGACAGAAAAGAATCCTCGCTCCTGCTGCAGAGAGACTCATCCCCAGAAAACTTTACAACCTGTGGATAGCCAGTCAGCAGACTGGGAATAGCATGGCTATCAGCCTGACTGAGTGGATAACAGCGAATGATTTTTCTAGGAATATGCAAGAAAATCAGGAATGTCTACTTAGACCACTATTCCTTGTGGTACATAGACGCAAGAGCGGATGCCCGCAAAATAGGCACTTTGATAGATTTGCGCGCTACTCGTTGCGTCTTGCCTGACAAACAGAACTTACCCACATAGTTATCCACAGAAGATGGGGAGTGAATGCATCCCGACAGGTCACTCACCTGAAGAGTCGCTTCGGTTCTTTCTCTCACTAATTGCGACGAGCTGGTTTCGCAGGTTTCCACTTCCACGGTGGGATGGGATCAGGTTCAGACCACAGGCCGTGCTTGGAGGCTCTGGCCAGCTCTTCCATATCTTTGAGAGCTGGATCATGGACTTCACCAGGCTGGACCCAGGCAAGTCCCTCTTTGACCAATTCGTGGGCGATGTTTCGTCCATCCGTGAGTAAAATGTCGGCTGTCATACGGCCCCGCTGATCCTTTTTCAGCTCCCTCACCATGACATCGCGATTGGCAAGGTACGCCGCCGCTGCATGTTTCGCTTGCTTCCCGTAAGGTTGTTTCAGCTCAGGGCAATCCACATCGCGAAGAGCAACCGTCTGGTTTCTCTCTTGATAGTGAATCGTCAGACGGTCCCCTTCATGCACGGTCAGCACCCGTGCGACGAACTCTGCTCCGACGACGGTTTGCGTAGGCAAAGCTAGCAGGGCGTACAGGAGGAGATGGTGTGTTTTCATAATTCCCATGCTACCCGTCTCGGGCCCTCTAACCAACATTTTCTCAATTTGAAGCAGCGGCCTGAAAAACGAAGACAATGGAGCAGGATCCACGCTTGACCCTCTGCGCCCACAAGGCGTAGGCTAACTTAGTGATACCGCCTCATCGAGCAGGAGGTGGTGGCCATGTTCGTATCGAGAATAATACCCCTATCGACTGGAAATGGTCGGTACGGTCCGCGTTTTCTGTCATATCATCTCACTCTCCTCACTGAGTTACCGCTGCGTCCTGTCATCGGGCTTGTGACTCTAACAACGCCGTTCCAACGGTGGCGCGATGTGGCAAGGAGGTAGACATGTCATACCGTTACAACACCATCGATATCATCGTCGGGGTCGGGATGTGCGCCATTCTTTTCGGAGCGCTGCTCTTGTTTCTTGCTGTGAATGGAACTTATCAAGCCGTCCCACCGCACATCCTTGCTGCAGAACAATCTGCTTATATGGAGAACGGCGCAGGTGCGCTTCAGTCAGCCATCGGGCGGGCAATCGTTGATCAAGCGCTCATTGAGCGCCAGTCCAATCAGGTCCTGGCTCACTCGGTGTCTGAATGGAATAGGATCACCATGACACATCATGACTGGGAATCTGGTTCGAGCGGATGGCTGGGCAATGTCCTCAAACAAGGGATGACTGTCCCAGCGGATCATCTCGCCCGTCTGCAGGGTGTCATGGGGCTGGCGATCGTTAACTTCACGAAGCGCGGCGTTCGGAACGGTCTCTTGTCGGCTGATCAGTATGCCACAATGTACAACATGAGGATGATCAGTACGATCGAATCCGAAGGACAGCGCCTGCACAACGAATTCGCCTCTACGTGGCAAGCCATGCTCGGACACCGCATCGTCGAAGCGGCCCAACACGACTGGCTCCAGGCAGGCGCGATTCAGGAGCGACTCGGGTCCTCGCTGGTGCAGGTTGTCCACGCACAAATGAAGGCTGAAAAACGGCGAACGGCACATCAGGAGCAACTGGCGAGTTTGATCGTGGCTGCGGCACGGAGTGAAATCCCAGCAGACCTGATGACACCATCACTTGCCCCGAGCATCTCTAAAAAGATCGTCATCGCCTCTACGGAACCGGCATCCTGGCCGGAGATCCCGATGAGCTACTTGATGGCCGCCGGCCTCCTGTTGGCTACCGTCTTTTGGGGAGGTCTCTCTTTGGCGGTACAGAGCAGAGAGGCAAAGGCGATCGCCCAGCGGAAACAAGACATAGACCGCTGGGCATTTCGTATGGCTGCCTAACAAGAGTCTATGCGGTCACACCGGCGTCTGACAGCATCATCATGAGACAAGCCGTCAGGCGCTGGTCAGGTCCCGACTATGAAAAGTGCGACGCAGCGAACCGATCGGGGAGTTCGATCCAAGCCTATTCGCCTGCTTCTTGTCGAAGCCCAACGACTGTTCAGGCAAAGCTTGCGGCTGCTCCTAGAGCGGGAGCAAGATATCGCTGACGTGACCGAGGCGACGGATGGTCGAGAAGCCTACCGGTTGGCTCATGAACACAAACCCGATATCGTCCTTCTGGACGTCGACATGTTGGATCTCGACGTTGAGTCGGTCACTAAACTCATCCATCAACATTTGCCTGACACAAAAGTCTTGCTGTTGGCCCGGTACGATGAAGACACCAGAATTGTTGCCGCCATGCAGGCCGGAGCGTTCGGCTATATCCTGAAGGACACCGATCAAACAGATTTCCTCCATATTATCCGGTCTACCGCTCGAAGCGAACATGTTCTGTCACCGATCATGCCGGACCGGCTCGTTCACAATGCTCCTGGCTCATTACGCCCCGCCCATGAGGGCAATGTCATGCGACTGTCTCCTCTGAGCGACCGCGAACACCAAATACTGTGTTCTGCCGCAGCCGGCCGAAGCAACAAAGAGATTGCCGATCACTTGTGCGTCTCCGTTGATACCGTAAAAACACATCTGCATCACATCTATCAGAAGTTATCGGTCGCCGGACGTGTTGAAGCCATCATCGCATTTCTTAATGCCAGTAATATCGCCCCCCCGCCGCATCATCTTTCACCCAATCGGTGTACGCCATAATTCCATCCTCGGGGCGATGGAGAAGGAACTCTCGATTCCCTTACAATCTGAGCGAACAGAGAGGACGAGCCAAACACCTCAATCTAATGTGCCTATCATGCAAGGAGGTCACCCACCATGCGTGATGTACACATTCTCGACGAGCCAAAGCCTGAGCCAGGATGGGCGGTTCTATATGCAGCGTTTTTAGGCGGGATCGTCGTTTTTGCGCTGATGAGCGCCGGTTTTATGAACTGAGTGCAAAGATCAAACTTGCGAAGGAGGACATCCGTTAGGTTTTGTCGGCAGGAGTTTGGCAGGGGCATTGTCTGAGGGTGGCTCTGGCAAGTTCTACTCCTTGCATTATTGATCAACGGTGTCGAGCAGTTGTTCCCTACAAGAATTCTTTCTCCAGGTGAAGGCTCATTTCTTTCTGTCCACGCTCCACAGCGTTTCCTTGTCTCACACTTATTCGCGAATGAAAACGGTATTGACCAGTCACTTCAGTCCAGCCCCGTCGACTCACCTTAACCACTGAAGTTACGTCACATTCGCAATTGTAGCCTTGGTATGCTACACTAATAGACACGAATTTTGCTCCTCGCGCCAATCCCTCCCGACACTGTGTTTGCGCGATCGTCAGCAGTGAATTTCCTGGGCAAGATTTTCTTGTGCACCATTGCGGTACGTGTGAGAATGCCACGGCCTGCGCCGGACAGAATTGTAGCAACATGAACAATTCCCAAGAGCACAGTGTTTGGTGTCAAGCCCACAAGCCGCACTGGGTACTTAGACTCGGAGAGGATCTCTTATGACAACCGCGAGTAATAACCGACCAGCATCCGCAGAGCATTGGGTCCGCATTCCGAACGGCACGCGAGTGCGTCATCGATCGGAAGCTTACGAAGGAATTATCGACGGACTCACAGAGATCGTCTCCGGATCGGAGCGAAACCCCGACGGGAAAACACAGTATCGCGTCAAGGTGGAGGGGGGGACTCGATTGCTGGTTCCAGAGCAATATCTGAATGTTCTGATCGACACCAACCAATTAGTTCTGATCGGTCGTGAATCTGAACTGTATCGGCGATCTCTCACGGACCGGCTCCGAGCTGTTCTTCCGGAAGATCGGTTTGTGGCTGCGACCGAAAAGGCACCTGCGTCCCGTGTAAAGTCTCGGTGACGGTAACGCCGACATCGAGCCGCTGGTCTGCACATAAACGTGTCACATGGAGCTAGCATGAAAACATCATGGGGAACGAAATCCCCCAATAAACGGAGGCGAGTCGTACTTCGGACCAAGGTGCGGTGGGAGAAGCTGGGACTCCAAGATCCGGCAGGATCGTCATCGGCAACCTCGATTGAAGACCTTCGTCGTCAAATTACATCAGCCGCCAGTCAAGGGTTGAGTCCCGATACAGTGTCCCGCTCTCAACAGCAGGATGGGCGCTCAGGGCCAGGCGCCAAGCGATCTGTGTCTGGCCGTAAACGGAATCCCGCTTCGTCGTAACCAGAACGTCAGCACCTTGCACCCGAAAGGAGGCCATCATCGGAGGACCAGGAAAAACTACAGCCGCGAAGAGAGACCGAGAAAAGTCACGTCAACAGAAGCAGCGCGACAAAGAAGCGCGCCGCGTAGAGCGGAAGGCGAACAAGCCTGACCGTCCAGCTCAAGAAGGCGAAGACCCGGATCTCGCTGGGTTACACTGGGGTCCTCAACCGCCACTCTATTAGGCGAGTGTGCCATCTCTATAGCAGGTGCCTATGGTTTACTTCAGCGTAGATGGACCATAGACAGAGCAATATTTTTCGTATTCATAAGAGTACCGTTCGAGATTGACAAGGTAATTGTCCCCCTAGCCCCATCTCTCCAGCGATGGAATTGACATCGGGCAGGTTCACTCCACGTACGATCGTTGAGATAGTTCCCCAGGCCGTTCTTGATTAATGCCCAGACACGATATCCGACCATTCACCTTCTCGCAATATTATGGCTTCTGAGGTCACTAGTACATCCTTGCGCATTGGTTATTCCGTAGAATTTAATGGCTATGGTGCGCGTGGTTTACCGATCGCGACTCTCCCCAAAAACTGGGCCATACACCCAAACCCCTGACGACAATAGGAGTCGAAATGAGCCGTCTGAACCTTGAACCACTCATGACGTTTTCAGATGGATCCTACCTCGCGATCAGCACGGAATGCTCGAAGGAGGGCGACTTCTCCTGCTCAGTCTATACTGTCGTCGAAACCGATGATCGCACGGACTTCCGCAATATCGCGAGTCACCTCCTCACTTCATCCACATGCCTGACTGCCCAAGAACAGGCCTACAGCTACACCCTGCGTCTCTACCCCAACGCAGGTGAGGCGATGAAAAAACCGCCGTACCTGATCTGGCATGGGCCTCGATCATCGAGCAACCAGTGATTCATCTTGAAAGCACAGAACGGATGCCGCTCATGCGAGGCGCCAAATAGCTATTTCCTCCCCCACCTGCTAGGATGCCGCAGTCTCATCGCGAAGGGCCTCGCATGAAACAAGATCATAATGGCCCATCACCGATGTTGTTGTTACCGAGAAACCTGATCGGAAGCCTGACCTAAGCCGCCTCCCTGATTGCGTCTTCGGCCCTCTCCTTCCCCTCGCAAACTATTTCTCGAGTCTCGGCCATATCATCACACCTGGAAGGAGATATGTTTATGAGTACAAAATTATACGTCGGCGGATTGCCGTACGCAGCGACCGAATCGCAACTGACCACCCTCTTTGCTGAGCACGGAACCGTGGAGTCGGCCCGTATCGTCGCCGATAAGTTCACCGGCCAATCTCGTGGATTCGGTTTTGTTGAAATGTCGACCACCGAAGAGGCTCAGGCGGCTATTACGGCCTTGAACGGATCACAAATGGATGGGCGATCCTTAACCGTCAATGAGGCCAAACCGATGGAACCTCGGTCTGGGGGAGCTGGTCGTTTTAGTAGTGGTCCAAAGCATAGCCGCTACTAACGCGACGCACGTTCGAGGTGATTCACTGACGGGGCGCCTCAACTGAGGCGCCCCTTTTTCTGCTCTTGATTCGGCATTAGTCTCCGCGACTGGCTTCGCTCTGAGTTTCCCAACCTCCCAACTCCACATTCATGGTTCTCTGTTATGCCCCCCTGCTCCTAAACAAATATCGCGGCATCCCAGAGGAGCGACATCAGGCGTGTGGAATACGCGATCTTGCGTGGAGGCGTTAGTTGATTGCTCAATCGAAAGGCTACGCCGCCTTTATCCTATTTCCACACCTAAAGATGATACCTCCCGTGAGTCCACCGTGACCATCAACTTACTAGTGCGCCCTAACCTAGAACTAGGGTTCCCCCTAGCTGTAAAAGAGAGGCAAGTCAGGTAGTGATCGTAGCCGAATTGACCACCTCTACCCGATAATGAAGAGAAACTTAGCAAAGATTACTACTGTGGATCGTTCGTTAGGGAGGAAGGACATGCAGCAGATGCCTGGTCATCTCCAGGGAACCATCCAGGAGGAGCTCGTCCTACAACAACGGATGTGGCGAGCGCAGCGGATCGGCTGGGTGATTATGATAGTCCTGTTTCTTTGTGCTCTGACTCGAATCGTTGGTGAGGGTCTAACAAGTGTGGTTTATAAGGAAAGCCCTTCGCCCTTTACCATGTTCGTTGATCGAGTCGAGGGCGCACCCTGACTGTAAGACCGGGACCAGGGCTCTGAGCTCACTGGACTCTTATCGAAACAGGGCCTTGTTGCTGGGAATATGTGTACTTATAACTCGGCGAGGCGATCTGTTAGTTTTTAGAACGCAGGGCCTGTCAGGTGTACCATGCTGTTTCTTCCAGACGTGAAGTGCTGTTTGAAGCCCGAATAACGTATTCGTGACGGATTCAAGCTCCCTGTCCGAAAGTGTTCCTCCTATAAGTTGGGCCGCAATAGCAGCGGATGCTCCTTCAAACATAGGCAGGACCTGCTGCATCGTCAGAACCGTCAGATTCTTTGCAGTCGCCATTGTCTTTATCTCCTAGCCTGTAAGACCTTTTTGCCGAGTGGATCATGTGAGACTCGCTTGCCGCGGTCTTGCGCCGGGACATCATTATGGCCAATCCAAGGAATATGATTCGTATCGATGGCCCTTGAGATGGAGATTGGGCGAGCTGGCTTGTGCCGCTTCCAAAGGTGCTTGATCGTAAAACTTCGTGTAGGAGTTTCTGTAGGCATGACGCTAAGGGCTTATACCAGGCGCATGCTCTCGCTACACCTAGCAGTATCCCTAGCCTCCTTGTCAGTGACGATGCGGAGAAGGACTACGCAGTTAGGCGCTCATGATTC
>JAHBWO010000140.1 GCA_019636945.1 Nitrospira sp.
GAGACTGCGAACCCGTTGCATCGTTGGCAATTCATCATCCACCTCCCGATCGTGTTTTGAGCCCTATCTGTGGATCTGCTTGTGGAATTCCAGGAGCCGTAGCATGATTCGCCTGTCGCACACGGGTCGTTTGCAGCATGGCGATCCCGTCTTGGAGGCCCAGCAAGTATCGCTCACGAATTTCCGGAGAGCAGAGCCGATAATCTTCGCTGTGGTCTCGACTCATCACGGCATCTCGAAGCCCATCCGCTTCGGCTTGCCAGCTATCTGCTTCTGGCTCGTTGCCGGCTTGTCTCGATCGTTGTCGACACCATTCAATTCGTGCAGTGATAGGGGGTATCGGCTGTCCCATGTGCTTGGCCTTCAGAGTGCAAGTCCTTCGTCTCAAGGCGATGGAGCAAGTTGGGTGCCATGAGAGGCATAGACGGAGAAGCTGGTTGGACCACTTCGATGAATGGGTGGATTCGTACGTAAATATAACAGGTTATGACTCTAAGAGCTGTTCAAGCGGCTAGGCTGACCGATCTGGCAGAAGCCGTTCCAAGTGAAGGAGGTGAAGGCAAATGACTCTAGTAGTTGACCGTAGCACGAAGAGTCGCTTCGAAACGGTCCGGCCTTTCTTCGAGAGGCTTCAAACGAACAAACATCCTCTGTAAGAGATGGAACATCGCTGTTCATGGAGTGCTGAATGAGACACGGGGCATAGGTTTGACAGGGTGACTCCTGTTCCTGAAGGATGTGAAGATGTTGTTATTGAGCAAGGGCGTATTCCTTCATAGGGTGATCAGTAATCGGGTATAGTCGTCATCAGGGAATCCTGACAACGATCGTTAGGAATAAACAACCTCATCGTGAGACAAGGAGTTGAGATGGGTGAGCATGGGGGCGGGTTGGTGAAGGAGTTTATGCATCGCTACCTGGAGGTCGTCTCACCGAAGGCGACGGTGACGGCTGTCGCTGAACGAATGAGCGTCAAGCGGATCGGCTGTCTATTGGTCGAGTCGGATGATCCCACCAGAGGGCCGATTGGCATTCTGACGGAGACGGACCTTGTGCGGAAAGTTCTGGCCTCGGGATTAGACCCCATGGTGACGACAGCGAATCAGGTGATGGTCAGTCCAATTGTGACGATCACGGGTGACCGCACTATGTTGGATGCCAGTCATGTGATGGAAACCAATCATATCCGTCACCTCTGCGTGGCGGAGGCTGGAGAAATTGTCGGGATCGTCTCCGTGAGGGACCTGGTTCGATCGTTCGTGGATGCGGAGAGCGGCCCAGTCAGCGATCTTGATCAGGTCTATCGTCCGTTGAGCATCCTGATGGCAACCACACTTGCGACGATTCCGAGTGACGCGGCCCTTCTCACTGCAGCTCAGTTGATGCGCGAGAAGCGGCTTGGATCCTTGTTGACCATGGAGGCGGGCGAGATCGTCGGCATTGTGACCGAGTGCGATCTGGTCCGGAGAGGACTTGCGATCAATCGTGCAGGAGCGCATACGCACATCAGCGCTGTGATGAGCTCGCCTCTGCTCAGTATTGATGTCAATCGCACGGTCCGTGACGCCAGTAAGGCGATGGCCGAACAGGGTGTGCGACACTTGACCGTGACGGAAAGCGGAAAGATCATCGGGGTGCTCTCCGTGCGGGATCTCGTGAAAATGGTCTCCGTTCGAGATCGTCCCAGGTTCCTCAGTAAGCCGTCGTAGGCAAGAGCTCATCCCAACAGCATCGCAGCTAATCGAGGGAGCCAGGGGAGCATCAGCACGCCGAGGCAAATGGAAAGGGCAACGATCGAGGCCACCAATTCCTCATCGAGCTGTGCTTCAGTTGCAATGATCAGCGCGCTGACCGCCGAGGGCATCGCGGCGATCAGGAGCACGACCGCTCGTTCCACTCCGGTCAGCCCTAATACCCACACGGCGATCGCCCCGAGCAGCAGCCCGCCACCGATCCGCGTTGCCACACCCACTGTGGCTAGACGCGCCGTTCGCCGGATCGTGGAGAAACTGATTGAGAGACCAAGCATCAGACTGGCAAGTGGCGTCGTGGTGAAGTGTAATGGCGTGAGTAGCTCGATGAACCAGAGAGGGAGATGTTGCCCCGACAATTTGATGGTAAGGATGCACGCCAGGGCCCATAACGGCGGTGATGATAGGAAGCGGAGCGCTGCTGATCTACGGGTGGCAGTCTCAGTGCTGTGCCACATCGCCAGGCCATAGAGAACGGTGAGGGTCAGCGTCGTTTGGCCGAGATCGAAGAGCACGGCGTATGTCAGACCCTCTTCACCGAATGTGGCCAGTACGACGGGAAAGGCAAAATAGACAGAGTTGATGGAGCTCGTGGCCAAGACGAACCCACCTTGCGTCTCACGTGGAAGGGAGAGGAACTTGGCTAGACGCCAGGAGAAGAAGACTATCGGGAGGGTAATAAGGCAGGCAGCAAGCGGGAGTTTCCAGGCTGTCGATGTCAAGGCAACGCGATCAATCGAGACCAGAATCGTCGCAGGCAGACTGATGGAGAACACAAAGGTGGCCAACCGTTCGGCATGCGTTTTGGTCAAGATGGCACGGGATCGGAGCAAGATTCCGACGACAAATGTGAGGATGAAGACATGAAGGGACAGAGGCATAGTGGTCGACGAACGAGCAGGCCATGATGCCGTGCTCTCTACGAGAGATGCAATGTCTCCGTGGATAGGTATTTCTGAATGCTTGATTCTTCAGCGCTTTAGACTTAGAAGAAGGGAATAGAAGAGAGACCAGGATTAGAGTAGAGACCCAGGCACCGCGGTCGGGCGAATGTGATGGCCCCCTTGTTCCATCGAGATACCTGATATGGCAAGCAAATCAGATCGTTCCGTACGTCTTTCTCAAGCCACGATCGAGGCCCTGTGGCAGGGTAACGTGGTCGGGGCGATCAACCTCGTGCGAAAGGAGCGTGGTATCGGGATGGCGGAGGCCAAGGAGCTGGTGGTCACGTACATCGGCACACAGCCGGCTCTTAAGAAGAAGATCGATCAGGTGCTTGCCACGGCCAAGCGGAGATTCATCGGATGGATAGCAGGAGTGTTGGTTGTAGCGGCTGGTATCGCCTATTTCATGATATGGGGTTCGTAACTCGGTGCAAGAGCCTAACCGGCCTGCTATGAAACCAACCTTCCAAAACACGACGTGCCGTAATGAGATGGTGGGATGTTCTCATGGGGGAAATATGACACGTGAACGAAGCACATTGGCTTTGCTTGTCTTGGGTGTGATCGTCTCCTGTGCGCTCGTTCCGGCTCGGGTGGAGGCGAAGGTACAGGTGTTGCCGGAGACGGTGTTGCTCGTGGAAGGCAAGAAGATCAGTGGGCACAAGGGTTTGCTGCATCATCCGGCGGTGAAAGGGGTTGTTGCAGCATTTGAGCATGCAGAAGCGGGCCTACAAAAGGAAGATCTCGATAGGCTGATGCAGTTTTACGCTCCATCCTACGACTATCATGGGTTGAAACAAGCGGACGTTCGGCGGGTGTGGAGCGAAGTGTTCGAGCACTACAAGGCCCTCGAGTCCCTTCATTTGTTTTCCGACATCAAGATACTGAACGTGGAGGGGAACCTACGAGTAGAGGTGACCTGTACGGGAGGGCTGTATGGCACCGATGAACAGAACGGAAAGCGAGTGACGCTCGACAGCTGGTTCCGAGAGGTCCACTATTTGGTCAAAGATGGTGAGAACTGGCGATTCCTGGGTAACGCCGGCGAGGTGCCGGCTGCCGCCCCCTTCGCATCGGCTCCGCACCACCCGCTGTTCTGAGAGACCGCATCAATTCCGGCGCATGGCGTGACTGAGCCGATGAAATCCAAGACGCGCCGTTCCGCAGGCAAGACCGCAGCGTCGTACCTCGTTGCTCGAATCTCGAAAACGAATGACGCTTCACCCACTCGGAGCGATGCGAGAGCAAAGCGGGAGGACTTCTCCATATCCAATTAGGCATGCCGGAGGCGAGCAAGAATCGCCGGCATAACTGCAAAGAGCAGGAGCGCCGCGTAGTAGGCAGCGCCTGACACAGGATCTCGGTTCAGGAACACCTCGGCTGCCGATATCCCGCGTAGCCATATTCCTACGGCCAGATCGGCTACCAAGACAAGGCCCAGGGCAATGAAGCCGACGCACAGCGCAGAAAATTGCCGAGCATCAAACCTGCGACGGACTACCCATCTGGCTGCGGCGACGATGACGCCGAGCATCAATGGCATTTCCAGCAGTTCTGCGGTTCTCTCACCAAGCAGCGGAACGATGAGAAGGACTCGTCTAATTCCCAGCAGGAACCCTGCCCCGAACACCAAGAGAAAGTAGAACACCGCTGCGCGCAGGATCTGCATGGGCCAGTCAACCCGATGTCTCCCAAGCATATGCGACTACCAAGGTTTCGGAAGTGTTTCGTATCAGATGACCGTTTTCAGTGTTGAATGACCGGCTCCATCACAAATTCAGCTTTAGCTTGCGTCCGCCTGAGATGGTGAACCCATTCCGTTGGTAGAAGCTCAGGGTTCGATCAAATTGTGGCAAAGGCGGTGTAGTCACTTCGAGACGTTTCCACTCTCGTTGATGACCGATCGCCTTGGCTTCATTCAGCAATGCTGAACCGACCCTCTGAGAACGGTATGCTGACCGGACATAGAACTCCGGGATCGTCCCATACACGCCTTCGGTATACAGCGCGTAGCTTTCATACAGAGAAAGGAATCCAACCGGCTTGGAGTCCAGTTGCGCAAGTAACACGGTGTACAGGCCTTCCTTCATCCACGCACGAGCGCGATCAACCGTGTCGGCATGATCAAAGCCAAAGCTCTTGTCGTTTACCGCTGCCATGATGTCATGCAAGAGTTCGCCGACCATTGTGGCAATGGCCTCCGCATCATGTGTGTCTGCACGAGTGATGTGAAGCATCATATGGTCTAAAGGTGCAAGGCTACTGCGTACGTTTGGACTCGTCAACGATGAAACCTTGCTGCACAGTTCGAGATCGCCCTGTGCTCGCAGTTCTTATTCTTGTACTCGGATCATTTCTCCTATGAGTTTCACCGTGCTGTGTTCATTGAGATGTTGCGAATTACAGCAGAAGTCCGGGTGTTCCCCTTGCGGGCTTTCGTGCTGAAGCTGTTTCCCTATTTCCCACCACTTCTTGAGGATTTCGCTCCAGACCATGACGGAAGAGAGCCTCGGCTCACTTTTTTCTCACTGCATCAACCGAATAGAGTCACCCGATGGGCCGGATTGAAATCCGGCCTTATTCACAGACAAATCGGCCATCAATAGCCCGATCGTGCGCAGCACTGTTTCACTTCGATACAGTTGAGGCTATTCGACACAGGCCTCATCTTATTCCTGTCGTGCTTCGGATCTCCGATCTAGACTTGTGTGTGTACACCGAAGAGAGTAGCTTGTGTTGCCGGTGCAACATCTGGATATCATCCATAGGATAAGTCTCTTCTCCATGATATAGGCAGCTGCACTCATGGAGCCGACGTTTACGTCACGCGCTGGAGGGAAACCACATCCCTATCCAGAGGAAATTTTATTGTGAGCGGACATCTGTATGACGACGCATGTGGCTCCGGCTGGAGACCGGTCATTACGCAAGTTGCTCTCCTGGTGAGCTTCATGGCCCATTCAAACGGATGTGGGATGTCTGATCTTGGAAGTCTCATTTCCGAATCGTGTGGATGAGAGTACTGGTAGCTAACCGGGAGACTTTCAGTTTGCCCCATGATTCCGTATTGGAGGAAGTTGCCGTATGATCGATGCGGGCCGTTTCTACGAAATGCAAGCACTGAAGTATCTTGACGATCGAGATCAATCCCGTGTCGGAGTCGAGCTCGTGGAGCGTTGGGCACGATCGCTCCCGTTTGGGACTCCTGTCGTCGAAATCGCCTGCGGTGGAGGGTATCCCATTACGCAGGTCCTCGTGGAGGCTGGCCTCGCGGTATGGGCGATCGATACATCGCCTACATTACTGAGACAATTTCGATTGCGTTTCCCCACAATTCCCACGCAATGCGCGTCGGCTCTGGAGAGTAACTATTTTGGGCGGACGTTCGAGGCGGTCCTCTCGATCGGTCTCGTGTCCTTTCTTCGGGAGGACGAGCAGTTGGCCCTCCTTCATCGGATCTCGGAGATTCTCGAGCCACGGGGGCGGTTTCTCTTCACCGCGCCCGTCGAAACCGGAACCTGGCAGGATGTCACCACCGGTCTCGAATGCTGGTCACTTGGTCGAATCGCGTACACGCGGGCTCTCCAGCACCTAGGCTTTCGCCTGATCCGCACGCATGTCGATGAAGGTGAAACCAACTACTATGAAGCCGAAAAGATCGATGGCCCGGTGTGGTGAGACGAAGCCCATCTTGCCTGTAAGCGCAGGTTCGCTATACGGCCACTCGCCGCTAAACGTCGGCGTTAGGCCTTGTGAGTGAACTTAGCACAGGTGGTAATGCCTACCGAGATCGATACAGCTCGCCTTCGACTGCGGCATTGGCGCGCAGCTGATCGAGAACCATTCGCTGCCCTCAATGCCGACCCAACGGGCATGGAGTTCTTTCCCGCGCTGCTGAGCCGTGCAGAAAGTGATGCCTTGGCCTCTCGTTGTGAAGGTCTGATTGCTGAACGTGGTTGGGGTTTGTGGGCTGTAGAAACGAAAAATGGACGGGAGTTTCTCGGCTTCGTGGGTCTGCATCGGACGGCACCGGAGTTGCCGTTTTCGCCCGGTATCGAGATCAGCTGGCGATTGGCCGCACGACATTGGGGCAACGGCTACGCGACCGAAGCGGCATGTGCCGGACTTCGCGTTGGCTTCACACAACTCCACTTTCCCGAAATCGTGGCATTCACGGCTGTGGGCAATAGCACGTCGCGTGCTGTGATGGAACGAATCGGTATGCGTCACACGGGCGAGTTCTTTGAACACCCGAAAGTTCCGGTGAGCAGTTCGCTGCGCACGCATTGCTTGTATCCCACCACGCGTGAGCAATGGGAAGCCACTGACACCTGACAATACAATGCGTGCGAGTCGGATTTGCGACACAGCGGCTCGCCGTGCTGAATTTCTAGCTGTGATCCCCTTCAAGATGGGCAGTTCTTCGGACCCCATCGGAAATGATTGATGGAGATCAGGTTCAGTGATGAGGAATAAGACTCAGCTCTCGTCGCTAATCCTCGATCCTGTGAATCTATTCATACCGCAAAGCGGCGACTGGTTCGAGTTTTGCGGCTTGATTGGCCGGATAGATCGTCGCCAAGAAGCTGATCAGGATGGCAGAGCCGGCTACCAGAAGCACGTCTTCTGCCAGCACATGAACGGGAATGGTCGAGATTTCGTAGACGGTCTGGTCGAAGGTCCAAAACGTTTGCACCAGCCACAGAAAGGCATAGCCCAACGGAATGCCGATGGCCGTCCCCGCGATGCCGATGATCAGCCCATTCAGCATGAAAATATGCCGGATGCTGCGCTTGGTCGCGCCCATCGTCTTGAGAATGGCGATTTCTTTTTGTTTCTCCGTCACGATCATCGTCAACGTACTCACAATGTTGAATGAAGCGACGATCGTGATGAGGACAAGGAGCAAAAACATGATCGTCTTCTGCAGCTTCAGGGACGAGAACGTGTTTCGATTTGTCTGCATCCAGTCTCTGGCCGCGTGGCTGAATCCCAGCTTCTGTTCGATCCGGGAGGCGATGTCTCCGGCGCGGAACACATCCGCCACCTTGACCTCGATCCCGGTGACACTCGCACCCAGGTTGAACAAGTGCTGCGCCTCTCCAATCTCGATGTAAGCAAGCGAAGAATCATAGTTGTACATTCCCGAAGAGCACAGGCCCACCACGGCGAATGTTCGCATTTTTGGCACCATGCCCATCGCACTGATCGGTCCGGTGGGAGAGACGACGGTGATCGTATCGCCCACGCCCACCCCTAATTTAAGTGCCAGCTCCTTGCCAAGAATAATGCCTGGCCGTTCAACGGTGCGCAGTTCGCCGTGAGAGGCATCGTTCGGAGCCTGCATCGCTTTCACCGGAGTGAGGAGGTCGAGCAAGCGTCCCGCCGTGATGTTTCTGGCAAGGTCGGTGACAGAGGCTTCTCGTTTTGGATCGATCCCACGCAAGATGATGCCTTGGACCCCGCTTTGTGAGGTGAGCAACACTTGGCGGAACACGAACGGTGTGGCAGCGACAACCTCCGGTACCGTCTGGATCTTCTCGGTGAGGCGGTCATAGTCGCTCATGTGTTCTTTCATCCGCTCTTGGACGATGATATGGGCCGTCGTGCCGAGAATCTTGCTCTGAATATCTTCCTGAAAGCCGGTCATGATGCCGACCGCACCGATCAGTGCCGCTACTCCCAGTGTGATGCCGGCCACCGATACGAACGTGTTCAGCGAAATCGTCCGATTGCGGCGCTTGGCGCGCAAGTAGCGCAGGCCGATGAAGATTTCATAGGGCAGGGTCACGAGTGCTCCGGTCAGAGGTGAGGGAAGAGGATTCCATCACGGGCAGGGGTTTGATCCATGAAGACCATCTATAGCCCAGGCATAAGTCAGGAGATTGCCATAATAGGGGACTAAGCACAACTAACCGAAAAACCAAAATTATGCAGCAAATAGTTTCCAGATGCAGCGTCATGCCATCGACCGCTGATCAGCATTTTTCGCGGTGTACGGACAAAGGATTGAACCTGTTCATGTAAAGGGATCTCTGCAGTGACGGTACTCATGGTCGTCCTCCTTTTCGATCTTCTCATCGAGGGTGCGGCCTATGGGGTTGGGTCGTACACGCCTAAATATAGGATGTCCTCAAGAGATAATCGGGAGGCAGTCGATTCATGAGGCTCACTGAATATCGGGTGGAAATCTATGGAGACGGGAAGAAGTCTTTTCTGGTAGACTCCTCCCATTATGGCGAACGAAATTCAATGGGAGGTTGATCTTCCCAAGAAGGCTCTGGAAGCGCTGTTAGAGGGTAACCGCAATAAAGCAATTGAACAGGTTCAGCTTGAGCGAAACCTCAGCCGAGAAGATGCTCGAGAACTGGTGGCATCCTTCATTCTCTCACAACCTTCGATGATGGCGAGCATGAGAATGGTGGAGAGCCGTGCAGGCACCCATTGGGGACTCCTGCGCTGGTTTATCCTGCTTCAAGCGATTGCGGTCGCGATCGGATACTTCCTCTTTTTCAAAGATCAATGGTAGGCACCCAGCCGCTCGCACCATTGTAATCGGGCCTTCACGCCTTGCCGGGTAGAGCTTGCTCGACTGTTGGGTCTGTCCTGCCGCTTTGACCCCTCCGGAGAACTCGCCGTGATCATTCCGGGGTTCGTCTTTGCAGTCACCGCAGCAGCGATCGTTCTCGTAGGAACCAGACTCTCCCACCACGGGGATCGGATCGCCGAATTGACCGGTTTGGGTCGGGTGTGGATCGGTGCGGTTCTGATGGCGGGTGCGACGTCTTTGCCGGAAGTATTCACGACCATGAGCGCAGGGTGGATGGACGCTCCAGATCTTGCAGCCGGCAACCTTTTTGGCGCCGGCATGAGCAACATGTTGACACTGGGGCTTATCGATCTTCTCTATCGTCACAAGCGCGTGTGGCAACAGGCGGCTTTTGGACATACGCTGACGGCGGCACTCGCCATGGTGTTGGTGGGTCTCGCGGCGTTTTTTGTGCTGTTACGAATCGACGTCGTCCGTCTCGGCGTGGGTATTGAGAGTTTGGCGCTTCTGACTCTCTATGTTCTTGGCATGAGATTGGTCTTTCGCCAAGAGGATATGACCCGTCGTCAGCTCGAACATCAAGTCCTCGTCAAGTCCATTGCTGATCCCGGGCAGCCGAGCATGGAGGGAAGTCGCCGTAACGAGCTTCGCCGGGCCCTGTGGGGATTCTCCATCGGTACCCTGGCACTGTTGATCGCCGCCCCCATCTTAGCCTGGTCTGCTGGGCGGATCGCAGAAGAAAGCGGCATCACGGCGACCTTTATAGGGACCTCACTGGCGGCGATTACGACCTCATTGCCGGAACTGGTCGTCTCGATTTCAGCGATACGATTGGGTGCATTCGATCTGGCCGTCGGTAATCTCTTCGGCAGCAACGCCTTCAATATGGCAGCGTTTTTCTTTGCTGATCTCGCCTATCAACAGGGAGGACTTTTGAGTACCGTCAGCTCCACTCATGCACTCACCGCCCTGTGGTCGATCGTCATGATGAACATTGGGTTAATGGGGATCATCTACCGCGCGGAGCGACGGTTTAGACTGATCGAGCCGGATAGCTTGCTGATGATCATTGTCTATATCCTGGGCCTCTGGCTGCTCTTTAACGGATGATGAGCAGGTTGATGAGAAGACCTGTCAGCTGCATTCTCGTGTCGCTTTCAATCGTGTGAGGTATGAAACATAGGGGGCCAACCGTTTCAAGTTTCGAGTCTCCTGTTTCAGGTCTGAGGTTTTTGATTGCTGGGCAACTTGAAACGTTGAATGTGAAACCTGCAATTCAGGATCGAAGGTGCGAGAGGCGAACAATGACCTACCAGAGCGTGTGTTTGGCGATAAAATTTCAGAAGACATACCGATAACCCCTCTTTGCACCTCTCATTTTTCCTGTTGCATTTGGCCACCATGATGCTCCGCTCACGTGGCATTACGCTACAGCGAACAGCAGACAGATGCCTCCTAGCATGCATTCCGCTTGGCATGCACCCTGCTGAGAATTGAGGGGGACGAGACGTATGGATAAGACATCGCAGGTAACGAATGGGAGAGTGAACGCGAGAGCCTGGTATGCCCGGTCGGCAGAAGCACTGGCTGAGGAACTCCAGACGGACCTCAATTGTGGCGTGCCGATCGATGCTGCGGCACGCCGGTTGGCACAAGACGGCCCCAACGAGTTACCCGAAGCTCCACCTCCCTCCTTGCTGAAACTTTTTCTTTCCCAATTCGCCAGTCTGATCGTATGGGTGCTGATC
>JAHBWO010000141.1 GCA_019636945.1 Nitrospira sp.
GATCCTGATTAAGAGTGAAGACAAATCCTCTTTCGTTACCCTCTCCCGCAAACAAATCGATAAACGTGCGGAGCGGCTGAATGAGTGCTTGCTTGTTATAAGTTATCTCACAGAGGGAATGATCTAGGGCCCGTTAACACTACGGACGCTGCTTATGCGATACTGCGCCCATGGAACTTACCCAGGCCCAGTATCGTCATATCGAACCCTGCTTACCGATCCAACGCGGCAACGTCACGCTCGACAATCTCCAGGTGCTGAACGCAATCTTGTATGTCGCCGAGCACGGCTGTAAATGGCGTGGCCTCCCCAAGCGGTTTGGGAACTGGCACACGATCTACACCCGCATGAACCGGTGGGCGAAGAGCGGGGTACTGGATCGCGTCTTTACCCAGTTGCAACAGGCACAGATCATCCGCGTAAAGCTTGAAGTCGTGGCGCTAGACAGTACCATCGTCAAGGTTCACCCAGATGGGACGGGAGCGTTAAAAAAAACGGTCCGCAAGCTCTGGGCCGATCCCGTGGTGGGTGGACCACCAAGATTCATCTGGTTGCCGCGGATGCTCGAACGGCCCTGACCTTTGCCCTGTCCCCGGGCCAGGCCCACGATGCCCCTGAGGGGCGCAAACTGCTGCAGCGTTTCGGGAAACGGCCCCGTCCGACCCCCTTATTAATGGATCGTGCGTATGAAGGCGATGAGACACGACAGCTGGCTATGGAACTCGGATATGTCCCGGTGGTGCCGCCCAAGGACAACCGCCGCACGCCATGGGACTATGATCGCGCCCTCTATAAACGTCGCAATGAGATCGAACGGTTGTTCCGTCGCCTCAAAGGCTTTCGGCGCCTGTTCTCGCGATTTGACAAGCTCGATGTCATGTTCATCGCCTTCATCTACTTCGCGTTGATCGTCGACGGCTTACCGTAGTGTGAACAGGCCCTAGATCAGCATAGGCTTCCATTAGACATTTGGTGAAATAATCTTTCTCGTTTTGAGTATATTCACCCGCAATGACCTGTGCAAAAGCAAGTTCGTAGTTCAAGTTTGCACGAAGGATATGCCGCATTCGCGAATAATCTGGGGATGTGAGACGGTTAAAGAGGATAGACCACATCTCGCCAGCCAAGAGAACCGTTTTCTTTGGTTTGTAATAGCGCTCATTCATGAGGGATGATTCCTAGTTTGAGGAATATGGCCGCAAGGCTCTCGTACTATCTCCTGTATCGCGAGACAGGGGATAATCGCCATCGGACGTTTGTATATTATCCCCCATACCCCCGACCGATCACTGTCATAATATCCGGTGACCAAAGTTGAGGGTCGGTTCTTGACCTTGTACTGCCGAAGGTCTGAACAAAAGTCGGGGTCGGATCTTGTACTGTACATCCGATAATCGAGTTGACCCCTGACGGAACCGACAAAGCACAATGGACTGGTTTAACACTTTCAAGTAGAGAGTTCCGACGGACAGATGGCGATTCGGACCTGCAGTAGTGCTTCGGGAGAAAGCGGTGTCGGTCCTTGACTTTACACTGCCACAGGCCAGCCTGAGTTATCCGGAATCAGCTGTCTTACGTGACGTCCTCATGACCTCCAGCGCACGCTCGATGATAATGCGGTCCGGCACGTCTTTTTCGCGGAGTGTTTGTTTGGTGAGCAGAAGCCCTTCCAGATTGATGGTGCTCACCGGAATGCCTTCGAACTCAATCGTTTCGGCGTTAGCCATGTGCTGCCAGCGCATAGCCGCCTATCAGGAAATAGTCGACGTGATATTGATTGAGAGAACGTAGGAGGGTTTTGAGATCTTCTAGCGTGGCAGGTCGGCTGTACTCCTCCATCACGCTCGCTCGGCAGCTAATCGTCCCATGCCCTTCGCCAAGCAATCTGCTTGTTGTTGATTTGCGTCCATGTGTGATCGAAAACGGTACACCCCTTTAGGGATAAATGTACTTTTGGCCAAATGTGCAATCGTCTCGCTAAAACGAGCCCCTTCCGCCAACAAGGTTCCATCACCCTGTGTGGCAATCGGTCGCTCACGTCTGTATCCAACCGTGATCATGCTCTCTACTCTACCTGAGGTGTGAAAAGTGGGCAAGCCGTACCGTCTCGATTGCCCAGGCTGCACGCAGCCGTTGCCAATTTCAACATGAACTGACCAGCATGCGATGATATCTTCTTCTGCCACGGCCCTCCGCTAGCCCTCTCTATTGCTCCCCTCACCTCAGCCCTTTAGGATGGCGCTCCGAACAGACTGCCCACTCACATCTTGAGGAATTCATATGGACGCAAGCTTTTGGCACAATCGCTGGCAGACAAACCAGACCGGATGGCACGAGCGTGCCGTCAACCCGCTGCTGATCACCCACTTCTCTTCCCTGAATATACCTCCTGGCAGGCGTGTGTTCGTGCCCCTCTGTGGTAAGTCGCTCGATCTCGGCTGGCTCCTGGCTCAAGGCTATGCAGTGGCTGGGGCGGAACTCAGTGAGCTCGCCGTGACCCAGCTCTTTGCCGAGCTGGGTATGCAGGCGAATATCTCAGAAGTTGGAACGCACAAACACTTTCATGGGGAGAAGATCGATATTTTCGTGGGTGATCTCTTTGATCTATCTCGCGAGGTCCTTGGCCCTGTCGATGCAGTTTATGACCGGGCTGCATTAGTCGCACTACCAGACACCATGCGATTCCAATACACCGCGCATCTCAAATCTCTCACATCATTGGCACCCCAACTCGTCATTGGCTATGAGTACGATCAGACCATCGTACCAGGGCCTCCGTTTTCCGTCACATCTGACGAGCTCCATCGCCATTACAGCGACAGCTATACCCTCACGCCGCTGGCCCGTATCGACGTTCCTGGCGGGCTCAAGGGAAAGTGCCCCGCAACGGAACATGTTTGGCGATTGGAGAAACGACCGGTCTAAGAAAAGAAGAGGGCGGGAATATTTCCTATTACACTCCGACAGCCAAACGGACGGGATGGACGGTTTCCTGAATTCCGTACGGCCCGGTTGATTCCACCCGCTCAGGATCTACATACGTACCGAACAGCCGATCCCATACGGTAAACAGCACTCCGAAATTTGCCCCAGACCTTCCAATCTCTTTCAGGTGGTGCACCCGATGATAACGAGGCGTGACGAAGAGCCACTCCAACTTCCTCGATTGCCAGGTCACGTTCATGTGCATCCAGTTATTGGTCAGCACCATCAGGTAGGAGTACAGAGGGAAAAATAATGCTGGCACCGGCTTGAGCAGTGGGAACGCTAACAGATAGGGAATATTTGCAAGGACAACTTGTGGAAAGCTCGCTCGAACACCGGCCAACCAGTACAACTCCGTTGGCGCATGGTGCCATCGATGGATCGACCACCCCCAGGACGTATGCCAAAACCGATGCATCCAATAGCCGATTCCATCGAGAACGAACAGGAACACGATCAGCTTGAAACCGAATGGAAGTGCCTGCCAACGCCAATAGGAGTAGTGCGGAAACGGGATTTGGTTCGTCACCTGTGCGGCGAAGACGAAAAAGATCTGGTACGTGGTGAGGGCTGCCACATCCGGCAGGAACACCTGAAAATATTGGACTGGACGTGTGGCCCAACAATACTCCGCCGCGAAAAAAAGCAGGCCGATTCCCCAATAGATGGCAATCCCTTCCCACGCAAACGCACTAGCAAGCGAGTCGAGCATTATTGTGGCCCCGGACATGTGACTATATAAAAGGCAAGGCGGGAGGATCGCTCATCCTCAAGGCGCTGGTCAAGTCCGTAGGGCTACATCAAAAGTAGGGGACTTTCCTGGCCGCGAGAAGGGTTCTCATCACTCCATGACTATGACGAGAAGATTGATAAACACTAGGATAGCTCGCTACTTGGAGAGTATTCGAAAGCCGAAGCTATACGGGTAGCTGACACAATTCCCGGTGCTGAGCGAAAGCACCTGGCAAATAGCCTTTAGACATTAAACCGGAAATAGACAATATCTGCTTCTTTGATGACGTAATCTTTACCTTCAAGGCGGAAGAGGCCCTTTTCTTTCACCTTCGCCTCAGACCCGCAGGCCAACAAATCGTCATAGTGGTAAACCTCGGCGCGGATGAAGCCACGCTCCATGTCGGAATGGATCTTACCCGCTGCTTGCGGGGCTTTGGTGTTTCTTGGAATCGGCCAGGCGCGAGACTCGGTGTCGCCGGCGGTGAAAAACGTCACCAAATCCAGCAAGCTATAGGCTTCTCGCGTCAGCCGGACCAGTCCTGATTCGGTCAATCCCATTTCACTTAGGAAGTCCGTCCGTTCGCTTTCCGGTAACGATGAGAGCTCCGCTTCAAGCTGCCCACAGATCGTGACAACTCTGGCCCCACGCTTGGCAGCAAAGTCTCTCACCGTTTGGACCATGGCTTCGTCGGCATTCTTTCCTTCCGAAACGTTGGCCACAAACAGCACCGGTTTAGCCGAAAGCAGCTGGCATTCCGTAAGGATCGCCCGTTCCTCTGCCGGGTATTCCCGATTACCCAACCATTCGCCCTTGTCGAGCAGGCCGATGAGCTTGGTAAGAAACTCCACTTCAAAGGCCGCCTTCTTGTCACCGGCCCGGACTTTCTTTTCGGTTTTCTGTTTTCGCCGATCGAGCGTCTCCAGATCGGAAAGCATGAGTTCGGTCTCAATGATTCCGATGTCACGGAGGGGATCAACGCCGCCGCTGACATGGACCACATCGGTGCCCTGAAAACAACGGACCACATGCAATAACGCATCGACTTCGCGGATATGACCAAGAAACTGATTGCCGAGTCCTTCACCTTTACTGGCCCCTTCGACCAATCCAGCGATATCTCGAACTTCCAGGGTGCTGTAGGTGGTCTTCTTCGAAGCGAAGAGTTCAGTTAGTTTGACGAGCCGAGGATCCGGCACCAGTGCCACGCCGGTATTGGGATCCACCGTAGCGAACGGATAGTTCGCCGCAAGTGCCCCACCGCCGGTGAGTGCGTTGAAAACCGTTGTTTTACCAACGTTGGGAAGCCCGATCATCCCGCAACAGAGTCCCATATTTCTCCAGTTCTAAGCTTTGAGTGCTGAGTTTCCGCAACACCAATCATTCACAACTCACCACTTCTGCTTTCTTCACGAATATTGAACTGATTCATCGCGACGTCTGGCCCTCGATGGATCAGACACTCCAGCGCATCAACCGCTCGCTCCAGACATGGTTCAAAGACCGCCAGTTCATCATTTGGGACCGGTTCCAACACATAGTCCGCAGCATCCCGACCCGGTGCAGGCCGACCAACGCCAATCTTGAGTCTGATAAATTGTGGAGTGCCCAGCGCTTCGATGAGGGACTTGATCCCGTTATGCCCCCCATGGCCTCCGGAAAGTTTGATCCGCAGCCGGCCCGGCTCTAAATCGAGATCATCATGGACGACGATAAGCTCGTTGGGCGTGAGGGAATACTCTCTCAGAAGACCCTTCACGGGAGGACCGGAACAGTTCATCCAGTCGAGGAGACCGGCCAGCTCGATTAGTTCTCGTCCAAGTCGCCCGGAACCTCGCTGAGCAGTCCCGCGCGGTGAGAGCCGGATCGACCATCGAGCGGCAGCCCGCTCGATGGCCCACATTCCGACATTGTGACGGGTCTGGGCATAGGCCTTTCCCGGATTGCCCAGTCCAACAAGCAGACGCAACGTTACTTCTTCTTTTCTGCTTCTTTCTTCTCAGCCTTGGGCGCGGCAGCGGCGTCTTTCTTCTCTCCGCCCTTGGCGTCACCGGCAGGCGCTGCGGCACCAGCTTTGGCCGGCTCGCCCCCAGCTCCTTCGGCGCCCGCTTCTTTGCCTTTCGCCACGACTTCCGGCTCGCCCGCAGCACCCGCACCACTGGTCAGCAAGGCCTCCAGTTTTGCATCCGACATCGGAGCCGCGACACTCACCACCATCTGGTCAGGCTCATCTAAAAAACGGACTCCCTCGCGCACCCCAATTTCTTTCACATGGATACCGCTCCCGATGGTCAAGGCCGATGCATCCACCTCGATGTGGTCAGGCAATGCCGCGGGCAAACATTCGACATGCATGTCGCGCATGTTGTGGTGCAACACACCACCTTCCTTCACGCCAGCGGGAATGCTGCCGATGACCTTGACCGGCACCTTGACCCGAATCGGTTTACTCATGGAAATTTCAAAGAGATCGGCATGCAACAACGCTCCCGTCACCGGATCTACTTGATAGTCTCGCAAGAGTGCGGTACGGCTCGGCTTGGACTTGGCCCCACTGACCGTCAGTGAAATCAACGCAGTACTGCCCGCGTGGGACTTCAGAATCTTGACCAAGTCGTCGGGGTTGGCGATCAGCGAGAGACATTCACCCTGGCCGTACAAGACCGCCGGAATTTTCCCTGCCCGTCGCATCGACCGCGCAGCTCCCTTACCCGCCTGCTCTCGCACCGCTACTGTCAAATCGAATTTCATGATTCTCCTCCGTCTCCCCAGCTTTCAGCACAACACCCGGCCCAGACCGGGCTAGGCAAATAGTGAACTCACCGACTCATCTTCATGAATGCGCCTGATCGCTTCGCCTAAGAGCGGCGCCACCGACAATTGATGCAACTTCGGACAGATCAACTCTTTCCCTCGCAACGGAATAGTGTTGGTGATCACCACTTGGGAAAGACACGACGACTGTAATCGTTCCAGCGCCGGCCCAGACAAGACCGCATGAGTGCAGGCGGTCATCACCTCTCGCGCACCATGATCGAGACAAGCCTGAGCCCCCTGAACGATCGTACCCGCCGTATCGATCATGTCATCAAGGAGGAGGACCCGCTTCCCCTGCACATCCCCGATGATATTCATGATCTGGGCTTGATTGGGACCTTCTCGGCGTTTATCAATGATGGCCAGGTTGGCCTGAATCCGTTTGGCTAAAGCCCTGGCTCGCTCCACCCCCCCGGCATCGGGAGAAACTACGACGAGATCGGTCATTTGTTTTTTGATGATGTAGTCCAGCAAGACCGGAAGTGCGTACAAGTGATCAACCGGCACGTTAAAGAATCCCTGGATTTGTCCGGCATGAAGATCCATGGAGAGCACACGATCGGCCCCGGCCGTGGTCATCAAGTCCGCGACCAACTTGGCGGTAATGGGAACACGGGGTTGATCCTTCCGATCCTGACGGGCATATCCAAAATACGGGATCACCGCCGTGATACGATTGGCGGATGAACGTTTCAACGCATCAATGATGATCAACAATTCCATCAAAGAATCGTTGACCGGCTGACAACAGGACTGCACCACGAAGACGTCGGCGCCCCGAACATTTTCGTCGATCTTGACACGGATCTCACCATCGCTAAACGAAGAGACCGTCGCTTCACCTAACTTTTGTCCAAGGTACGCGCATATCTCATGCGCAAGCGCAAGATTGGCGTTGCCAGAGAAAATTTTCAATTCTCTGTTCATCAAACCTTCCTAACTGATCGTCTCGTCGTTAGTCTAACGTGATGGATTCTCTAGTGGTTCTTGTGCGGCACGCAATGCCGATCGTGATCAGTTTGACAACACACGTCGCAGCACACACGACTGGGGAAACCAATCAAAGGGTGAAACTGTATAAGAAATCTCCGGTCTGTGTCAATAAACGACCCGAAGAATATTGGGATCGGTCCACTACGAGGGGGGCGAGGTCTGTGCGACAAAAACTTTGAACTGTGGCTCATTCATAAATAGAGCCTGTGCCTGACGAGCCTTCACTTCATCACGAAACACCCCGAAAACGGTCGCCCCGCTCCCCGAGAGGAGCGCCACGTCAGCCTCGAGAGCCAGCAATCGATGCTTGATCTCCTGCAGCAGGGGGTAGGCCTTAAACACCGGTCCTTCGAAATCATTTTCTGCCGCCTCCAGCACCTGCTCCCATCCCAACTCAGAGGCTTGTTCCAGCATGGCATGGGATTGAGATAGGGGGACCACACCAGCTCGATTAGCAGTGAGCTGCTGGTACGCCCATTTCGTTTCCACCGGGAAACCCGGATTGACCAAAACAACCCATCGCATTCCTTTGATCCGAATCGGCGCAACCTGCTCACCACGCCCTGCTACCGTCGCGGAGGGCGCAAAGAAAAAGAACGACACATCGCTCCCGAGCGTTTGGCCAATGTGCGCCATCTGTTCCGCAGACCATCCTAGACTGAACAACTGGTTCAGGCCGATAATCGTCGCAGCCGCGTCACTACTTCCCCCTCCCAAGCCGGCTCCCATTGGAATCCGCTTTGCGAGGGTGATGTCCAATCCTCCGGTTCGCCCACTCTGCTCCATGACAGCCATGGCCGCACGAGAGACCAAATTGGAGTCATCCGTCTTCAACGATGGCTCGTCACAGCGCAATGTGACTCCCGAATGTGCACCAGTCAGCGCAAGAGTGATCTCGTCCTCTACCTGGACCGTCTGCATGAGCGACCAAAGATTGTGATAGCCATCCGTGCGACGATCGAGAATGCGCAGCACGAGATTGATCTTGGCAGGGGCGAACACGCGAATGGAGAGGGGAAGGGAGGTCGATGCGGGAGAAAAGTTAGTCACGACCTCCTTTTATAGCATACTTCTCTAACCGATACCGAAATGATCTGGTGTTCAACCGCAGCATTCGTGCCGCTTTCTTCTTGACCCACTTGGACCGCTCCAGTGCCTTGAGCAACAGATCCTTTTCGATTCCGTTGATCAGTCCCTCAAGATCCAGGCCTTCATCGGTCAAGTCCAACGGGACCCCCTGTACTGGCGGCGGCGCCGTGGGCCGATGAAGCCAACCGCGCACATCGGCATCCGTTACCGGTCCATCCACAGAGAATGCCACGACTCGCTCGATCAGATTTTCCAGTTCACGAACGTTGCCGCGCCATTCGTGTTCTAACAGGACGTGCATCGCGTCGGAGCTGAATACCGGCTTTGGCTTCCCACTTTCTTTCGCAAATCGCTCCAGGAAGTGATTGACGAGGAGTGGAATATCACCCGTTCGCATTCGCAACGGTGGAAGCCGGATAGGGATCACGTCCAGGCGATAGTAGAGATCCTCCCGAAAAGAACCGTCCGCCACGGCTTTCTCAAGATCCTTATTGGTGGCGGCCACCACACGCACGTCGACTTTAATGTCTTGACTGCCTCCCACTCGACGAAATTCTCGCTCCTGAATCACTCGGAGCAATTTCACTTGAATGGTCGGCGTCGTGTCCCCGATTTCGTCAAGAAAGATCGTTCCGCCGTTCGCGATCTCGAACAATCCCGCTTTATTCGCGATCGCACCGGTAAATGATCCCTTCATATGGCCGAAGAGCTCGCTCTCCAGTAAGGTTTCCGGCACAGCACTGCAGTTCACCGCCACAAACGGCAAGGCGCTTCTTGCGCTGTTGTAGTGAATCGCGCGAGCGACTAATTCTTTCCCTGTTCCACTTTCCCCGCAAATCAGCACGTTGCTTTTCGAGTCCGCAACCTTCCGCACAACCTCAAACACTCTTTGTATCGCCTCACTCTGACCGACCAACTGCGCGAATGACGACTGACTCGCCAT
This sequence comes from Nitrospira sp., assembly GCA_019636945.1. Classification (GTDB taxonomy): domain Bacteria; phylum Nitrospirota; class Nitrospiria; order Nitrospirales; family Nitrospiraceae; genus Nitrospira_D. The sequence continues at coordinate 9,561 of JAHBWO010000141.1, forward strand.
CTCTCTCTTGAGTAACATGTTCTCGGTCGTCAGGCGCCGTTTTTCCAACGCATTCCGAATGATCAACTGCACTTCATCCACTTGAAAGGGTTTCGTTAGATAATCATAGGCGCCCTGCTTCATCGCTTCGACGGCTGAGTCCGCACTCGCGAAAGCGGTGATGATCAACACCACTGTTTCCGGAGAGGCCGATTTGACCGCTTTGAGGACTTCCATCCCATCAACCTTCGGCATACGCAGATCGGTGATGACCAGATCGAAGATCTCCTTCTGCAGTAGCTCAACGGCATCCTCACCATCCATGGCGATGGTCACGGCATACCCAGCCCGTTTGAGCATGATGCTCAAGACCTCGCGCAAGCTTTGTTCATCATCGACGACTAAGATCTTTTCCACGGCTCTCTTCCCTCATGCCAGAGTCTGACGCCAGAATCTGCAGTACGAGGCAAACAGACCCCGAACCGCGTTCCCAGCCCTTCCTCACTCTCCACTTTGATCCACCCGCCATGAAGATCCACGATGCGATGGACCGCCGCCAATCCTAATCCGGACCCGCTCTTCTTGGTGGTAAAGAACGGCAGGAAAATCTTGTCGAGGTTCTTCTTCGGAATGCCTTCTCCCGTATCATGAAACGACACCTCAATCACATCAGCTTTCCGACCCGCCACATCCACCTTTCGGCATCCGGTTGAGACCGTCAACTGACCGCCCTTGGGCATCGCATCAAAGGCGTTCACGGCAAAATTCCAGAACACTTGTTTCATCTGATCCTGATCCACTTGTGCGGGCAGTGTGTCAGAGCACGGAGCAGTCACCACAGTGATATTCGTTCTCGTTCGTGCTTCATGTTGTACCAGATCAAACGTCTCAGCAAGGACTTTGTTCAAATCACACTCGACCAAATTCAGAGCCGGAGGCCTGGCATACTGCAAGAACTCGGTAATGATGGCATTCAGCCGAGTGGCTTCCCGAACGGCAATCTCCACCAACCGTTGACTCGTTTCGTCGGCCTGCACATCTTTCCGAAGCATCTGCATGGCACCGGCGAGGGCACCGAGCGGATTTCGAATTTCATGCGCCATGCCCGCTGACATTTCTCCAAGGCTGGCAAGCCAGTCCTTCCGTCGCATTTCCTCCTCTAAATCACGGATCTGCGTGAGATCCTTACAGACGCCCACCAGGCCTGTCGTTTCGCCTTGCTCGTGCAAGGGCCCAAGTGTCATGCCGAGAATCAGCCGATTCCCATCGGCCCGTTTACACTCGACCTCGAATCTCAGATTATGCGAACCACGTTCAGCACCCTCGCTCTCCAATCCCTCTGGCTGCCAGTTGAAGACTTCGCGCCAAGGGCGCCCATGGACTTGCTTGCTGCTATAGCCGGTCGCTTCTTCGGCTGCAGGATTGAATGACGTGATCA